>NZ_JBHUWH010000119.1:0-18710 GCF_042670125.1 Kitasatospora sp. NPDC057198
GTCCCGGCCGGTCCTGAGACCCGGTGGCCGACCTGGCGGTCGGCGCCCTCGGCGGTCGAGCTGAGGTCAGCGGAGGCTGTCCACGTCGACCAGGTCGACCCGGACGTTGCGGCCGCCCAGGGCGCCGACCACGGTGCGCAGTGCGCGCGCTGTGCGGCCGCCCCGGCCGATCACCTTGCCGAGGTCGTCAGGGTGCACTCGCACCTCGATGGTGTGGCCGCGGCGCAGGTTGCGCGAGCGGACCTGCACCTCGTCGGGGTGCTCGACGATGCCCTTCACCAGGTGGTCGAGGGCTTCCTCGATCATGCTCAGGCCTCGGTGGAAGCGGCCTCGGCCTCGTCAGCCTTGTCCGACTTCTTGGCCTTCGGGGTGATGGCGACACCGGTGGTGGCGTCCTCGAAGCCGGCGACGGCCTTGGCGAACAGGTGCGAGAAGTCCTCGACCTTGGGCTCGGCCACCTTCAGCGGCTCCGGAGCCGGCAGGCCCTTGAACTTCTGCCAGTCACCGGTCAGCTTGAGGATGGCGAGCACCGGCTCGGTCGGCTGGGCGCCGACGGACAGCCAGTACTGGGCGCGCTCGCCGTCGACCTCGATCTTCGAGGGGTTGTAGGTCGGCTGGTAGAGGCCGATCTCCTCGATCGCGCGGCCGTCACGCTTGGTGCGCGAGTCGGCGACGACGATGCGGTAGTGCGGGGAGCGGATCTTGCCCAGACGCTTCAGCTTGATCTTGACAGCCACGGGTGTGGATTCTCCTGGTATTGACGTGGGTGAGCAGCGCTCCGCCGCGTGGGGCTGCGGCGCGAGGTGCCGTTCAAGGGACACGCCAGCCTTTGGGAGAGAGGGTCCTGCTGGGCTGCCGATGTACTCAGCTGTCCATTGTGCCACACCGCCGAAGCCCCCCTGGACCGCGCCCCCGCACGGTCCGGAGGGGCCGCCCGGCACCGCCGGGCCCTCCGGTCAAGCACCCGTTCCGGCCAAACGGCGTCCGTTGTCGGCCGCCGTCCGGCCCGGCATCCGGCCCGGCTTCCGGCCCGGCGTCGTACGGAGGGCTCAGGCGATCTTGAACGGCTGCTGGCAGGCGCCGCAGACGATCGCGGCCTGGGCCAGCACGGACGGGACGACGCGGACGTTGCGACCGCAGCCGCAGACCGCCTTGACCCGGACGCCGCCGCCGGAGGAGCCGTGCCGCGCGGCCGGGCCGCGGAAGGCGCGGTGACCGCCCTCGCCGGCCACCGCCAGCTGGTGCGCCCCGAGCGCGCGGTCGAGGCGCTCGATCGTCCCGGCGTAGCGGTCGCGGGTCTCGTGCCCCATCGTCACCTGGGAGAAGCCACTGCTGGCGTGCGGCTCGACCGGGTGGGCCAGGCCCAGTTCGGAGGCGAGCAGCAGGAAGCGGCGGTTGTGGTAGCGGCCGGCCCGCGAGGTGTCGCGGATCTCCCGGGCGGCGGCCAGGCCGTGGGCGGCCTCGTGCAGCAGCCGCTCGAAGTTGAGCTGGGTGCCGCAGGCGGACGAGGACTCCCCGATCAGCGCCTCGGGCGACGCCAGGTCGGGCAGGTCCCGGTGGTGGGCCTGGATGTCGCTCCAGGCGGCGGCCAGTTCGGCCGCGAGGACGAGGGGCTGTGTCGTGCTCACGCTGTACCAACGATGGGGAGAGAGCCGATGTTCCGGCGGGCACCCGTGTTCGGGAATTCCCAGCGGACTCTCAGGAATGCACTTTCGCGCGCGAATTGCGCGGCTCCGGACTGACGCAAGACCAACCCCCTGCACGTGTGGACCCGGCGGGTTTCGCCGGGTTCTCGACACCCGCCGCGGAGCCCAACATCCCCACGACGGACGGCCCGCGACCTGTCCGAAAATTGACAGGGCCACGGGCCGTATACCGTACCGCTTGCGGGGTACCTCGGGGAGTTGACTGGTCAGTAGTCTCAACTGCCAGCGCACGGACCGGGTTTCCGGGATTCTCCGGGCCCCGGCCCGCGGCGCGGATCAGTAGGCGCGGGCGACCAGGGCGAGGTTGCCGGGCTGGTCGTCGGCGGCCGGCACCGAGCCGTCCTCGGCGATCAGGCAGCGCACCGAGACGCCCTGCTCGGCCAGCTTGGCCTCGCCCTCGGGGCCGAGGTCGGCCCAGGAGATCCGGCCCCAGCCGGTGGCGGCGGCCTCGGCGGCCTCCTCGATGGTCTTGACGTCCACGGTGCGGGCCTCGCGGCGCTCGCGGGACTCGCGCAGCAGCTGCGCCTGGTCCTCCTCCAGGATGCCGGGGACGATCGCGGCCAGGGAGTCGACCGCGACCGGCTCCTTGCCGCCGGCGATCCGGCGGACCAGCATCGCGGTGCCGGCCTCCAGGTCGCGCGGGCCGACCTCGATCCGCAGCGGGACGCCCTTGAGCTCCCAGTCCACGGCGCGGCGGCCGAACGGGGTGTCGGTGCGGTCGTCGACGACCACCCGGACGCCCGCGGCCTCCAGCTGGGCGCCGATCTCGCGGACCTTCGCCAGCACCGCGTCCTCGCCCTTGATGGCGAGCACCACGGCCTGCACGGCGGCCAGCCGCGGCGGCACCCGCAGGCCGTTGTCGTCGCCGTGGGACATGATCAGGCCGCCGACCATGCGGGTGGAGACGCCCCAGGAGGTCTGCCAGACGTGCTCGCGCTCGGCGCCCTGCAGCTGGTAGGTGGTGTTGAACGCCTTGGCGAAGTTCTGGCCCAGCTCGTGGCTGGTGCCCATCTGCAGCGCCTTGCCGTCCCCCATCATGCCTTCGAGGGTGAGGGTGTTGATCGCGCCGGCGAAGCGCTCCTTGGCGGTCTTGCGACCGAGCACCACGTCGATGCCCAGCACGTTGGTCATGAAGTCGCCGTAGACGTCGGTGTGGATCAGCGAGGCGTACGCGCGGGCGTCCTCGTAGGTGGCGTGGGCGGTGTGGCCCTCCTGCCAGAGGAACTCGGTGGTGCGCAGGAAGACGCGCGGGCGCAGCTCCCAGCGGACCACGTTGGCCCACTGGTTGATCAGCAGCGGCAGGTCCCGGTGGCTCTGCACCCACTTGGAGAAGTACTCGTTGATGATGGTCTCGGAGGTGGGCCGCACGACGACCGGCTCCTCCAGCTCCTTGCCGCCGCCGTGGGTGACCACCGCGAGCTCGGGGGCGAAGCCCTCGACGTGCTCGGCCTCCTTGGTCAGGTAGGACTGCGGGATGAACATCGGGAAGTAGGCGTTCTGCGCGCCGGCCTTCTTGATCCGCGCGTCCATCTCCTGCTGCATCCGCTCCCACAGGCCGTAGCCGTACGGTCGGATGACCATGGTGCCGCGCACCGGACCGTTGTCGGCCAGCTCGGCCTTGTTGATGAGGTCCTGGTACCAGCGGGGGAAGTCTTCCGCCCGGGGGGTGAGAACGGGTGCCTTAGCCATGCGCCGAATGGTACGGAAAACCCGGGCCGGACCGTGAATCCGGTTCACCGTGCGGCCGCCCGCCCCCTCGCCCCGGCCGCACGGCCGCCACCCGCCCCGGCCGCACGGCCGCCACCCGCCCCGGCCGCACGACCGCCCCCGCGTCCTCCCCGCCGTCCCAAACCCCCGGCGGCGGAGCGGCCGGACTGCGCCGCGCCCGCGCACACCCCGGGGCGCACACCCGCGGCGCGCGGATACCTGCTCGCACCCCTCTGGACGGCGGGGGCGACCCGCTGTTCGCTGGGAGAGGGGCCGGGGGGCAGGGCTGCGGGGGCCGCAGCCGATTCCGAGGACCGATTGGGAGGCCGCGATGGCTTCAGCGCAGGTGACCGGCAGCACCGTGGACCGGGTCCGGACGGACTCCCCGGCGGGGCGCGGCGGTCGGGCGCGGGACTGGGCGGAGATCCAGGAGCGCATGCTCGTCCCCCTCTACCAGGACGTTTACCGGCGGTTGGAGGTCGGCGCGGCCACCAGTCTGCTGGGCGTCGGGTGCCGGTCCGGGCTGGCGCTGCTGCTCGCCGCCGAACGCGGTGCGCAGGTCGCGGGGGTGGAGCCGGACGGCGGGCTGCGGGAACTCGCGGCGGCCCGCGGGCTGCAGGTGTCGCCCGGCGGCCGGGCGGAGGGCGTCGCCCGTTCGGCGCACCCCGTCCCCCGCCCGGCGCACTCCCTGGTGACGGTTTTCGAGCAGCCGCCGGCGCCCGCGCTGGTCGCCCGGGCGGCGGAGCGCGCACTGCCCGGCGGGCAGCTGGTGGTGGCCTCGTGGGGCCCGGCGGAGCGCTGCGAGAGCGCCGCGGTGCTGGAGGTGGCCCGGCGGCACGCCCCGCCCGGCGCGGCGGACCCGTTCGCGCCGGATCCCTTCGCGGCGGACCCGTTCGCGGCGTCCGGTCCGGGCGCGCTGGAGTCGCTGCTCGCCGCGGCGGGGGCGCGCCCGTCCGGGGGCGGCCGGGTGGCCTGCCCGTTCGCCTACGCGGGCCTGGACTCGGCGGTCCGCGGCCTGCTGTCAACCGGCCTGTTCGACCGGGCCGAGGAGGCGGCGGGCGCGGCGCTGGTGGCCAAGGAACTGGAGGAGGCGCTGCACCCGTTCCTGCGCCCGGACGGTTCGGTGCGGATGGCGAACGAGTTCCGCTGGGCGGTCGGGACGAAGCCCCGCGGCTGACGACCGGAGACCGCGACCGCGGCGATCGGCCCCGCGCACAGGAACGCCGGAAGCCCCCGGAGCGACAAGAACGCCACAGCGGCCGGGACCACCACGACCGCCGGGACCACCAGAACCGCCAAGCCCGCCAAGCCCGCCAAGCCCGCCAAGCCCGCCAGGGTCAGGACCGGCTGAGCCCGGCGGCGGCGTACGCGGCGTCCTCGTCCAGGGTCTCGGCCTCCAGCAGGGCGGCGGCCAGCGCGTCGAGCCGGTCGCGGTGCCGGTGCAGCAGGGCCACCGCCTCCTCCCAGCACTCGGCGACGATCCGGCGGGCCTCCTCGTCGACGGCGTCCAGCGTGGTGGGGGCGGCGGCCAGGCCGTACGGGGACTGGCTGTCGTTGGGGATGGCGGTGACCCGGCCGACCCGGTCGCTCATGCCCCAGCGGCCGGCCATCGAGCGGGCGATGGTGGTGAGCTGTTCGAGGTCGCTCTCGGCGCCGGTGGTGACCACCCCGTAGACCACCTGTTCGGCGGCCATCCCGCCGAGCGCGCCGATGATCCGGCCGCGCAGGTAGGGCTCGGTGTAGGAGTAGCGGTCGGTGTCGGGGGTGGAGAGGGTGACGCCGAGGGCGCGGCCGCGCGGCACGATGGTGATCTTGCGGACCGGGTCGGCGCCGGGCTGGAGCATGCCGAGCAGGGCGTGGCCGGACTCGTGGAAGGCGGTCCGCTCGCGTTCCTGCTGGGGCATCACCAGCGGTCGCACCGCGCCGAGTTGGACCTTCTCCAGGGCTTCGGAGAGGTTCTCCTGGTCGACGGCGTCCTGCTTGCGCTTGACGGCGAGCAGCGCGGCCTCGTTGACCAGGTTGGCCAGGTCGGCGCCGGTCATGCCGGGCGTGGTGCGGGCGACGGCGTCCAGGTCGGTGCCCTTCGCGAGCGGCACCTGGCGGGTGTGGATCTTCAGGATCTGTTCGCGGCCGGCCCGGTCGGGCGGGCTGACGGTGATCCGGCGGTCGAAGCGGCCGGGGCGCAGCAGCGCGGGGTCGAGGATCTCGGCGCGGTTGGTCGCGGCGATCACGATCACGCCCTCGGAGCCGGAGAAGCCGTCCATCTCGGTGAGGATCTGGTTGAGGGTCTGCTCGCGCTCGTCGTGGCCGCCCATGCCGCCCCCGCCGCCGCGCTGCCGTCCGATGGTGTCGATCTCGTCGATGAACACGATCGCGGGGGCGACCTTGCGGGCCTCGGAGAACAGTTCGCGGACCCGGCTGGCGCCGACGCCGACGATCATCTCGATGAACTCGGAGGCCGAGGCGGAGAAGAACGGCACGTCGGCCTCGCCCGCGACGGCCCTGGCCAGCAGGGTCTTGCCGGTGCCGGGCGGGCCGGTCAGCAGGACGCCGCGCGGCATCTTGGCGCCGAGCCTGCGGTACGCCTGCGGGTTCTTCAGGAAGTCGACCACCTCGCTGAGTTCGGCCTCGACCTCGTCGATGCCGGCCACGTCCTGGAAGGTGGTGCGCTTGCCCTGGCTGGTGTCCACCGGCTTCGGCGGGGCCTTGCGGCCGAGCGCGCCGCCGCCCATCCCGCCGGCCATCCGGCGGGCCAGTAGCACCCACACCACGATCAGCAGCAGCATCGGCGCCAGCGAGATCAGCAGGTTCGCCAGGAAGCTGCGCTGCTGCACCACCGGACGGGCCGTCACCTCGACGTTCTGCGACTGCAGGGTGCCCCAGAGGTTGTCGCTGGCGAAGGCCGGACGCTGGGTGGTGAACTCCGTGTAGTCGCCCTTCTCGCCGTCCGGCTTGGGCTGCTTGTCCTTGAGCGTGCCCTCGATGGCGTCGCCCTTGGAGTAGATCTTGGTGATGTTCCCGCCGTTGAGCTGCTTGTTGAACTCGGTGTACGAGATCGTGGTCGAGCCGCCGTTGCCGAAGAAGCTCAGCAGGATGTCCGACAGCAGGAACACCACCAGTGCGGTGAGGATCAGGCCCGTCCAGCCGCCCGGCATCTTCTTCTTCGGCGGCGGCGGGGGCGGGGCCCCCTCGGACCGCCAGGGTTGGTCGGGGGTCTGGCGCGGCGGCACGGGGTTGCTCACCCGTCGGACGATACGGACATCGTGCACGTCGGACGGTGCGCAACGCCGCGCCCCCGCCCGGTCGGCGCACCGGCGCCGACCGCCCCCGCGCCACCCCGTCCCGTCTCACCCCGCCCTGCCCCGCGCCGCCCCGTCCCGCGCAGCTCTGCCCCGCGCCACCCCGTCCGGTCAGCGCACCGGCGTCGGCCACTCCTCCGCCGTCAGCGCGAACCGCTCGTGGTCGCGCCAGGCGTCCTGCAGGAACAGCATCCGCGGCGTGAAGCCCTCGTGCCGGAAGCCCAGCCGGCGGGCCATCGCGATCGACCGCTCGTTGTCCGGCTGCACGTTGATCTCCAGCCGGTGCAGCCCCAGCCCGCCCAGCTCCGGTGCGGTGAAGCAGCGCTCCACCACCAGCCGCATGCCCTCGGTCATCCGGCCCGTCCCGACGAACGGCTGGTACGAGTCGTAGCCCAGGACGCCGTTGCAGAACCGCGCCATCACGATGTTCGCCACGTTGCACTTGCCGACCAGGCCGCCGGTCGCGTCGTCGACGATCATGAACGTCCGCAGGCCCGCGCCCTGCCGGCTCAACAGGTCCGGCAGGGCGTCCGGCTCCACCGGGTTCCACCGCCCGATGTGCGCGGCGGAGCGCCGCACCGCCTCGGCGTAGGGGACGACGTCTTCGGGGCGGGGGGCTCGGATCGTCACTCGCATAGGGGACATCATGACGCAACCGGGCACGGGAACAGGGGCGCGCGAACGGCCGCACGCCCCTGTCGCCGCACTCGGTGACCGCCTACATCAGGTCCTTGAACTCCTTGGGGAGCTCGAAGTCGGCCGGGCCCTTGCCCGGCTGGAGGCCGAACGCGCCGCCCGGCTGGGCCGACTGGCCGGGGCCGAGGGCCTTGCGCTCGGCGGCGGCGGCCTCCTCCTGGGCCCGCTTGAGCGGGTTGCCGCTCTTGCGCTTGCCCTTGGCGACCGGGGCCTTCTTGGCGGAGCGCTTGCCGCCACCGCCCATCCCGGGGATGCCCGGCATGCCGGGGATGCCCTTGCCGGAGGCCATCGCGGACATCATCTTGCGGGCCTCGAAGAACCGCTCGACCAGACTGGAGACCTCGCCGACCTGGACGCCGGAGCCCTTGGCAATGCGCAGCCGGCGCGAGCCGTTGATCAGCTTGGGGTCGGAGCGCTCGGCCGGGGTCATCGACTTGATGATCGCGCCGACCCGGTTGACGTCCTTGTCGTCCAGGTTGTTGATCTGCTCCCGGATCTGGCCCATGCCGGGGAGCATGCCGAGCAGCTTGGAGATCGAGCCCATCTTCTGGACCTGCTCCAGCTGCGACAGGAAGTCGTCGAGCGTGAAGTCCTTGCCGCCGCCCTGGAGCTTGGCGGCCATCTTCTCGGCCTCGGCCTGGGAGAAGGTCTGCTCGGCCTTCTCGATCAGCGAGAGGACGTCGCCCATGCCGAGGATGCGCGAGGCCATCCGGTCCGGGTGGAAGGCGTCGAAGTCGTCGACCTTCTCGCCGTTGGAGGCGAACATGATCTGGCGGCCGGTCACGTGCGCCACCGAGAGCGCGGCGCCGCCGCGCGCGTCGCCGTCGAGCTTGGAGAGCACGACACCGGTGAAGTCGACGCCCTCGAGGAACGCCTGGGCGGTGGTGACCGCGTCCTGGCCGACCATGGCGTCGACCACGAACAGGACCTCGTTCGGGTTGATCGCGGCCCGGATGTCGGCGGCCTGCTGCATCAGTTCGGCGTCGATGCCGAGGCGGCCGGCGGTGTCGACGATGACGACGTCGTACTGCTTCTGCCTGGCGTACTCGATCGAGTCGCGGGCGACCTGCACCGGGTCGCCGACGCCGTTGCCGGGCTGCGGGCCGTAGAAGGCGACGCCGGCCCGCTCCGCGACCACGCCGAGCTGGGTGACGGCGTTGGGGCGCTGGAGGTCGCAGGCGACCAGCAGCGGGGTGTGCTTCTGGCTCTTCAGCCAGTGGCCGAGCTTTCCGGCGAGCGTGGTCTTGCCCGCGCCCTGGAGGCCGGCCAGCATGATCACGGTCGGACCGGTCTTGGCGTACTGCAGGCGGCGGGTCTCGCCACCGAGGATGCTGATCAGCTCCTCGTTGACGATCTTGATGATCTGCTGGGCCGGGTTCAGCGCGCCGGAGACCTCGGAACCGAGGGCACGGTCCTTGACCTGCTTGATGAAGGCGCGGACCACGGGGAGCGCGACGTCCGCCTCCAGCAGGGCGATCCGGATCTCGCGCGCGGTGGCGTCGATGTCCGCCTCGCTGAGACGGCCCTTGCCCCGGAGGTTCTTGAACGTCGCTGCGAGGCGGTCGGAGAGAGTGTCGAACACGTCGGTCGCGGGTCCCTTGCGGCATCGAGTACGGGTACTGTCGTCGCCCCCAAGGGTAGCCGCACCCCGGCGGGCGGTCTGCGCCCCTGCGCGAACAGCGGGTCAGCGCGGTTCCAGGGCCGCCCGGACGGCCCGCGCGACCTCCTCGGCGCGGCCCGCCGCCAGCGGCCCGCCGTCGGCGGAGGTGAGGTAGAAGGCGTCGACGGCCTCCGCGCCGAGGGTGGAGACGTGCGCGGTGCGGACCCGCACGCCCGAGGCGTCCAGGGCCCGGCCGATCCGGTGCAGCAGGCCCGGGGCGTCGTGCGCGCGGACCTCCAGCACGGTGGCGGAGCGCGAGGCGTCGTGCGGGGCGACGGTGACCACCGGCGGCGGGGTGCTGATGCCGCGGCGGCGCGGCGCGGCGGCGTCGCGCTCGGCGAGCTTGCGGCCGACGTCCAGCGAGCCGTCCAGGGCGCGGCGCAGGTCGGCGCGGAGCCGGGCGGCGTCGGGCAGGTCGCCGTACTCGGCGGCGACCGTCCAGGACAGCAGCAGGACCGGGCCGGCCCCGACCGGGTCGAGCTCGCGCAGCCCGGCCTTGCGGACGGTGAGCCGGTGCACGGCGAGCACCCCGGCGACGGCGCCGAGCAGGCCGGGGCGGTCGGGGATGGCCAGGGTCAGTTCGACGCCCATCGGCTCGCCGCCGTCCGGGCCGGACTCGACGTGGGCGGTGAAGGCCAGCGCGGGGGCGCCGGTGCGGGCGGCCTCGACGGCGAGCCGCTCCTGGTCGGCGGTGACCTCGGGATCGGCGGCGGGCGGCCGGGTCTCGCCGGCCAGCCGGGCGGCGGTGCGCTCGACCAGGGTGGCGACCAGCGAGGCCCGCCAGCTCGACCAGGCGGCGGGGCCGGTGGCGGTGGCGTCGGCCTCGGTGAGGGCGTGCAGCAGTTCCAGGTGGGTCTGGGTGCCGACGGTCTTGGCGATCAGGTCGGCGGTGGCGGGGTCGTCGGGGTCGCGGCGGGTGGCGGTGTCGACCAGCGTCAGGTGGTGGCGCACCAGCAGCGCCAGGGTGTCGGTGTCGTGCTTGTCGAAGCCCATCCGGACGGCGACGTCGCGGACGATCACCTCGCCGGCCTCGGAGTGGTCGCCGGGCCAGCCCTTTCCGAGGTCGTGCAGCAGCGCGGCGACCAGCAGCAGGTCGGGGCGGGCGGTGCGGCGGGTCATCGCGGCGGCCCGGACGGCGGTCTCGATCAGGTGCCGGTCGACGGTCCAGCGGTGCACGGCGTTGCGCTGCGGCCGGCAGCGGACCCGCTCCCAGTCCGGCAGCATCCGGCTGATCAGCCCCTCGGCCTCCAGCGCCTCCCACACCGGCAGGCACGCCTCGCCGGCGCCCAGCAGGGTGACCAGCTGCTCGCGGGCCTCGTCCGGCCAGGGCACCGGCAGCGGGGCGCTCTCGGCGGCCAGCCGGCGGACGGTGGCGTAGCCGACGGTCAGCCCGGCCTGGGCGGCCGCGGCGGCCGCCCGCAGCGGCAGCACCGGGTCGGTGGCGGGCCGGGCGGCCTGGGCGAGCACCGCCTCGCCGTCCTGTTCGACCACGCCCTCGGCGAGCGGGCGGCGCTCGGGCGCGGCCGGGCCGACCGGGGCGCGCCGGGCGCCGTTGAACGGGAAGCCGAACCGGACGGCGCGGCGCGGCACCGGGCGGCGGCGCTCGGCCAGCACCCGGTCGACGGCGCGCCAGGTGACGTCGGAGGCGTAGGCGACGGTGCGGGCGGCCCGGTAGACCTGCCGCAGCAGGGTGTCGGCGTCGAGCACGCCGAGGCGTTCGGCGACCTGGTCCTGGTCCTGCAGGGAGAGCCGTTCGGTGGCCCGGCCGGTGGTCAGGTGCAGGGCGTCGCGGACGTCGGCGAGGGTGCGGGCGGCCTCGTCCAGGCCGTCGCGGGGGGCGTCGGCGAGCCAGGTGGCGGCCACCGCGTTCAGCGCGACCAGGTCGCGCAGGCCGCCGCGGGCCTCCTTGAGGTCGGGTTCGAGCAGGAAGGACGCCTCGCCGTGGCGCTCGGCCCGGGCCCGGCCGAGTTCGCGGAGCTCGGGGAGCCGTTCGGGGGCGGCGGCGCGCCAGTCGGCGAGGACGGCGGAGCGCAGGTCGGCGGTGAGCCGCGGGTCGCCGGCCAGGTGGCGGGCGTCGAGCAGGCCGAGCTGGGCCTTGAGGTCGGCGGCGGCGACCTCGCGGGCCCCGCCGGGGGTGCGGACGGCGTGGTCGAGGGCGACGCCGCTGTCCCAGACCGGGTACCAGACGCGTTCGGCCAGGTCGGCGGCGAGCGGGCCCTCGTGCAGCAGCAGCACGTCCAGGTCGCTGCGCGGGGAGAGTTCGGCCCGGCCGTAGCCGCCGACGGCGACCAGCGCGGTGCGGGCGGGGGCGCCGGCGGCCCGGTAGAGGGCGGCCAGCCAGTCGTCGGTGAGCCGGGCGAGGGCGGCGCGGCGCTGCGGGCCGGTGCTGTCGGGGTCGGCCAGCAGGCGGGCGCGTTCGGCCGGGTAGCCGTACTCGGCGGGGTCGGTGCTGCTCACGTCTGCTCCCGGTGCGTGCTGGTGCCGGATACGCCTTCGGCGGACCTGCCGCACGGGCAGGTCCGCCAGGAGGGTTCTCAGCGGTGGTTCCCTGGGGTGGGTCAGAGGGCGTCGGGGCCGCGTTCGCCGGTGCGGACCCGGACGGCGGTCTCGACCGGGATCGACCAGACCTTGCCGTCGCCGATCTTCCCGGTGCGGGCGGCCTTGACGACCACGTCGATCAGCTGCTCGGCGTCCTCGTCGTCGACCAGTATCTCGATCCGGACCTTCGGCACCAGGTCGACGGTGTACTCGGCGCCGCGGTAGACCTCGGTGTGGCCGCGCTGCCGGCCGTAGCCGCTGGCCTCGGTGACGGTCAGGCCGTGCACCCCGAACGCCTGCAGGGCGTCCTTGACCTCGTCCAGGCGGTGCGGCTTGATGACGGCGGTGATCAGCTTCATCGGGCGTCGACCTCGGTCTTCTCGGCGGGGACGGCAGCGGCGGGGGCGGCCACGGGGCGGGCGAGGCTGGCGCCGACGGCGGTGAAGTCGTAGGCGGACTCGGCGTGCTCGGCCTGGTCGATGCCGGACACCTCGACGTCCTCGGCGACCCGGAAGCCGATGGTCTTCTGGATCGCCTGGCCCAGCAGCCAGGAGAGCACGAAGGAGTAGACCAGGACGACGGCCACGCCGAGCGCCTGCTTGCCGAGCTGGCCCAGGCCGCCGCCGTAGAACAGGCCGGACGCGGTCTGGCCGACGTGGCCGGTGGCGAAGAAGCCGATCAGCAGCGAGCCGACGATGCCGCCGACCAGGTGGACGCCGACCACGTCGAGCGAGTCGTCGAAGCCGAACCGGTACTTCAGGCTGATCGCCGCGGCGCACAGCGCGCCGGCGATCAGGCCGATCGCGATCGAGCCGAGCGGGGAGACCGAGCCGCAGGCCGGGGTGATGGCGACCAGGCCGGCCACCGCGCCGGAGGCGGCGCCGAGGGTGGTGAACGCGCCGTGCTTGATCTTCTCGTAGGCCAGCCAGCCGAGGACGGCGGCGGCGGTGGCGACCTGGGTGTTGACGAAGGCCATGCCCGCGACGCCGTTGGCGGCCAGCGCCGAGCCGGCGTTGAAGCCGAACCAGCCGAACCACAGCAGGCCGGAGCCGAGCATCACCAGCGGCAGGCTGTGCGGGCGCATCGGGTCCTTCTTGAAGCCGATCCGCTTGCCCAGCACCAGGGCCAGCGCCAGGCCCGCCGCACCGGCGTTGATGTGCACCGCGGTGCCGCCGGCGAAGTCGATCACGCCGTTGCGGTCGCCGAGCCAGCCGCCGTTGCCGCCGTCGAAGAAGAACACCCAGTGCGCGACCGGGAAGTACACGATGGTCACCCAGAGCGCCACGAACAGGCTCCAGGCCGCGAACTTGGCCCGGTCCGCGATGGCGCCGCTGATCAGCGCCGGGGTGATGATCGCGAACATCAGCTGGAAGGCCGCGAAACCGGTCACCGGGATCGTCCCGGTCAGCGCGTTCAGGTCGATGCCGCGCATGCCCAGGTAGTCGAGGTTGCCGATCAGACCCGCCCCGGCGTCCGGCCCGAAGGCCAGCGTGTAGCCGTACAGGACCCAGAGCACGGTGACGATGGCCAGTGAGATGAAGCTCATCACCAGCATGTTGAGGGTGCTCTTGACCCTGACCATGCCTCCGTAGAAGAAGGCCAGGCCCGGGGTCATCAACATGACCAGGGCCGCACAGATGAACACAAAGGCGGTATCGCCCGCGCTGAAGCCGTCCGGCATCGGCGTCTCCTCCGAAATGAGAGCCGCACCACGACCGGGATACCTGTCCCGTGCCATCCCGGCGTGTCGGCGATGAGAGGAGAGTGCCGAAGGCGGGTTTCCGCCGATGCGGCTCGGTGTTTCGCCGCAGTGACGCGGTCGACGCGCCCGTTACGGGCAGGTGAACCACGGCTGGTGACGCGTGCTGGACAGCCCGTGTCATACTGCCGCGGCCGTCCGGACGGGCGGGTCGGACGGCCGCGGCGGGCGTACGGGGAGGCGGGGACGGAACGCGGGGCGGGGGTCAGACCACCGAGACGAACTCCGGGATGTCGTGCACCACCCGCTCGGCCAGCCGGTCCACCCCGGGGGCGCCGCGGAAGTCCCGGCTGGCGGCCTCGGAGGTCTTCCGGACCCGGGTGTTCAGCCGCTCGGAGCGCACCTTCTTGGCGATGTCGACCGCCTCCTCGCAGTACTTCGCCGCGTCCTCCGGCTCGTTCTGCAGCAGCCGCACCGAGGCCATCCCGACCAGGTTGAACGCGTAGGTGCGGACGTGGTCGGCGTCCTCCCGGAACCGGTCGACCGCCTCGGTGATCAGCTTCTCGGCGGGCTTGGCCATCGTCACGCCGTGGTCCGAGGTGTAGGCCAGGTCCCGGTAGGAGTGCCCGTTCTCGGCGCACAGCTCGGCGTACGAGAAGAACCTGAGCCAGTTCGGCGTCTCCTCGTTGCTCTCCCGGATGTCGCTGAAGGTGTCCTCCGACAGCCGGACCGCCCGGGCGCACCGGTTGACCTCGCCGATGTTGGAGTACGCCCGCGCCTCCATCGCGTACAGCAGCGACTGCTGGCGGGCGGTGGCGGTGTCCCGGCTGCCGTACTGGGCGAGGTGGATCAGCTCCAGCGCGTCCTCGCCGCGGTTGAGGTGGATCATCTGCCGGCTCATGTCGGTCAGCACGTGCGCCCCGAACGGGCGGTCGCCGGCCTCCTTGGCGGCGTGCAGCGCCAGCACGTAGTACTTCTGCGCGCTCGGGTGCATGCCGACGTCGTACGACATGAAGCCCGCCAGGTGGGCGAGTTCGGCGGTAATCCGGAACAGCCGCTTGGTGGTCGCCTCGGGGTAGCTCTCCTGCAGCAGGTCGGTGACCTCGTGGAGCTGGCCGACCACCGCCTTGCGGCGCAGGCCGCCGCCGTTCTGCGCGTCCCACTTGCGGAACATCTCGGTGGTCTGCTCCAGCAGCTGCATCTCCGGCTCGGACAGCCGCCCGGAGAAGTGCTCGCCGCCGTTGGCCGCCGCCAGGATCGGGGTGGGCGCCCCGTTCGGACCGGGCGTCAGCCAGCGCTGCATCGGCTCGATCAGCGCGGCGCCGGCCGTCAGCGCCAGCGAAGTGCCCAGGAAGCCGCGGCGGTTGAGCATCAGGTCGCTGCGCGAGTACTCGCTGATCGCCTGCACGGTCTGCTGCGGGCTCCAGGGCAGGTCCACCCCGCTGCCGACGGTGGTCACCTGGACCACCGCGCGCAGGCCGAGGTCCTCGACCGAGACCACCGAGCCGAAGCGCTCCGAGAACAGCTCGGACATGATCTTCGGGATCGGCTCGCGCGGCTGCTCGCCGTCCAGCCAGCGGCGCACCCGTGAGGTGTCCGTGGAGACGTGGTGCGCGCCGATCTGCCGTGCCCTGCGGTTCACTTGGCGCGCCAGCTCGCCCTTCGACCAGCCGCTGCGCCCGAACCAGGAGCCAAGCTTCTCGTTCGGCTGCTTCTCACCCATGGGACCGTCCCCATCCCGCCCCGAACCCGGGGCCCCGCATTCGCCCTGACCCTTTTCGTCGCCGTCCGCGTGACCGGTCGGCTGCGTTCCGTATGCCGAACGTAGCGTCCCTCCGCCATCCGGGGGAGCAACGCCGGAGAAACGCCACCTTTCGCCACCCCCAGGGGTGAACTACCGGACCGGCGGGCGCGCTTCACTATGAGTCAGCCCGGCATGACCCCGGCACATGCCCGGACCCGACGGAACCCGACGGAACTCGACGGAGGCACGCGTGCGGCAACGACGATCCGGCATCCGAGGCGCCGGTGCAAGGCGCCTGCTGGCCCGCGCCGCCCGGATCGGCGCGCGCCGCTCCGCGCGCGCCTCCGGCGCACCACGCACCACGCGCCCGACCGGCGACGCGCCGTCACCGTCCCGTAACCAGCGGCGACCGGAAGCGGTTGGGGGTGGCATGGACAAGCTCTTCGGCACCCTGCGGCTCACCCCCCTCGGCGGCCGCCGCCGCACCCGGCCCACCGCGCTGCAGGCCGCCGCCGAGTACTCCGGGCGCTGGGGCTGGACGCTGGCCGTCGGCAACCCGACCGGGCGCGCCGGGACGGCCTGCGACTGCGGCGTCCCGCACTGCGCCGCGCCCAACCTGCACCACCGGGTCGGCCCGGCCGTCGCCCCCGGTGCCGGCGCCGACGAGCTCGCCGCCCGGTGTCCGGCCGACGCCCCGCTGCTGCTCCCGACGGGCCACCAGTTCGACGTCCTGGACGTCCCGGCGCAGCCCGGCCTGCAGGCCCTGGTCCGGCTGGAGCGGATGGGCACCCAGGTCGGCCCGGTGCTGGCCTCCCCGGCCGGCCGGCTGCTGCTCTTCGTCGCGCCCGGCACCGCCGAGCGGCTGCCCGACCTGCTCTACCGGATGGGCTGGGACGACGCCTCGCTCGACCTCGCCTGCCACGGCCTCGGCTCCTACCTGGCCGCCCCGCCCACCCCGCTGGGCCCGCTCGGCCCGATGCGCTGGCTGCGCCGCCCGACCGCCGACAGCGCCCCGCCCGAGGCCCGGCTGCTGCTCGGCACCCTGGCCTACGCCTGCCACCGCACCCGGGACCGGCAGAGCGAGTTCGCCAGCTAGGTCCTGTCCGGCCCCTGACGCACGAAGGGCCCGTCCGGGAGGGCGCTTCCCTCCTCGAACGGGCCCTCGGGCGGGGCGGCGGCTCAGCCGAGCAGCGCGTCCACGAAGGCGCCGGGCTCGAACGGGGCGAGGTCGTCCGCTCCCTCGCCGAGGCCGATCAGCTTGACCGGCACGCCGAGTTCGCGCTGCACCGAGATGACGATGCCGCCCTTCGCGGTGCCGTCGAGCTTGGTGAGCACGATGCCGGTGATGTCGACCACCTCGGCGAACACCCGGGCCTGGACCAGGCCGTTCTGTCCGGTGGTGGCGTCCAGCACGAGCAGCACCTCGTCGACCGGGCCGTGCTTCTCGACGACCCGCTTGACCTTGCCGAGCTCGTCCATCAGGCCGGTCTTGGTGTGCAGGCGGCCCGCGGTGTCGATCAGGACGGTGTCGACGCCGTCGGCGATGCCCTGCTTGACGGCGTCGAAGGCGACGGACGCGGGGTCGCCGCCCTCGGGGCCGCGCACGGTGTGCGCGCCGACCCGCTCGCCCCAGGTCTGCAGCTGGTCGGCGGCGGCGGCGCGGAAGGTGTCGGCGGCGCCGAGCACGACCTTCCGGCCGTCGGCGACCAGGACGCGGGCCAGCTTGCCGGTGGTGGTGGTCTTGCCGACGCCGTTGACGCCGACCACCAGCACCACGGCCGGGCCGTCCCCGTCCTTGACCGAGCGGACGGTGCGGTCGGTGTCGGCGCCGATCAGCCCGACGAGCTCCTCGCGGAGCAGGCCGCGCAGTTCGTCGGGGGTGCGGGTGCCGAGCACCTTGACCCGGGTGCGCAGGTTGTCGACCAGTTCCTGGGTGGCGGTGACGCCGACGTCGGCGGTGAGGAGGGTCTCCTCGACCTCCTCCCAGGTGTCCTCGTCGAGGCGGTCGCGGGAGAGCAGGGTGAGCAGTCCCTTGCCGAGGGTGGACTGCGAGCGGGAGAGCCGGGAGCGCAGCCGGACCAGGCGTCCGGCGGTGGGCTCGGGCACCTCGATCGCGGGCGCGGCCTCGGCCTCCTCGGCCCGCACCTCCTCGGCGGTCGGCGCCTCGGCGGCCGGCTGCTCAGCCGGTGCCCCGGGGGCCTCCGGCGCCTCGGTGGCCCCGGTCGCCGTGGGCGGTGCGGCGGGCTCGACGGCCCCCTCCACGGGCTTGGCCGGAGCGGGCGCGGTGACGCTCGGCGCCTGGCTCGGCCGGTCCAGTTCTCTGCGTCGTCTGCCGGAGACGACGAGTCCGGTGATCGCGCCGATGGCGACCACCGCGATGACAACGGCAAGGATCACGTATTCCATAACCCGTCCAGTATCACTTAGCGCCTATGCCGGGCCCGGCTGCGCGGGTTCCAGCGCTGTCCTGTGCTCGTCCGCGCGTTCCGGTCGCCCGGGGGTCCGCAACCGCTGGCTGATCACCTGCGAGATGCCGTCGCCCTTCATGGTGACGCCGTACAGGGCGTCGGCGGACTCCATGGTGAGCTTCTGGTGGGTGATGACGATCAGCTGGGAGCTCTCCCGCAGCTCCTCCATGATCCCGACCAGCCGCCGCAGGTTGGTCTCGTCGAGCGCGGCCTCGACCTCGTCCATCACGTAGAACGGGCTGGGCCGGGCCTTGAAGATGGACACCAGCAGGGCGACGGCGGTGAGCGAGCGCTCGCCGCCGGAGAGCAGCGAGAGCCGCTTGACCTTCTTGCCGGGCGGCCTGGCCTCGACCTCGACGCCGGTGGTGAGCATGTTCTCCGGGTCGGTGAGCAGCAGCCGGCCCTCGCCGCCGGGGAAGAGCCGGGCGAAGACGCCCTCGAACTGGGCGGCGGTGTCGTGGTAGGCGGCGGTGAACAGCTGCTCGACCCGGGTGTCGACGTCGCGGACGATGTCCATCAGGTCTCGGCGGCTCTTGCGCAGGTCGTCGAGCTGTTCGCCGAGGAACCGGTGGCGGGCCTCCAGGGCGGCGAACTCCTCCAGCGCGAGCGGGTTGACCTTGCCGAGCTGCTGGTGGGCGCGCTCGGCGGCCCGGAGCCGCTGCTCGACCTCGGCCCGGACGTAGCGGCGGGGCTCGCCGGAGGGCTCCTGGCCGTCCGCACCGCCCTGGCCGTCCGCACCGCTCTGCCCGTCCTCGGCCGGCGGGGCGGGGACGGGCTGGTCGGGGCCGTAGCCGGCGAGCAGGTCGCCGCCCTCGATGCCGAACTCCTCCAGCGCCCGGGACTCCAACTGCTCGATCCGCAGCCGCTTCTCGGCGCGCAGCACCTCGTCGCGGTGCCCGGCGTCGACCAGGCGGTCGAGTTCGGCCTTGAGTTCGCGGCCGTGCTCGCGGAACTGCCGCAGTTCGCTCTCGCGGGCGGCGCGGTCGGCCTCGACGGCGGCGCGCTCGGTCTCGGCGGTGGCGAGCGTCTCCTCGATCCGGCCGAGCAGGTGGCGGGCGCCGGTGGCGACGGCGGTGGCGACGGCGCCCTCGTGGCGGGCGCGTTCGCGGCGTTCGGCGGCGCGGGCGCGGGCCTCGCGCTCGGCGCGGGCGGCGCGGTCGAGCTGGTCGGCGCGGCCGGTCAGGCCGCGGACC
>NZ_JBHUWH010000120.1:0-18706 GCF_042670125.1 Kitasatospora sp. NPDC057198
CTCGCCGGGGAGGTCGAGCAGGGCGGCGCTGCCGTCCTTGCGGCGCAGGCCGAGGGCGAGCGCGTCGTGCCGGGCGGTGAGCGCGGCGCGTTCCTTCTCGGCGGCGGCGAGCGCCTCGCGGGCCGCCGAGAGGGCCCGTTCGGCGTCCCTCAGCGCGCCCCGGGCCTGCTCGTGGAGTTCCTCGCCCTGCTCCTCCCCCGCGGTGAACTCCTGGTTGCGTTCCAGGAGTTCGCCGTACTCCTGCTGGGCGGCGGCGGCCCGCAGCCGGGCCTCGTCGTGGGCGGTGGCGAGCCGCTGCGCCTCGGCCTCGGCGGCGGCGGCCCGGGAGCGGGCGGCGGCGGCGGAGCCCTGCAGCCGGGCGAGTCCTTCGCGGCGGTCGGCGATGGCGCGGGCGGCGGCCCGCAGCCGGGTCTCCTCCCCGGCGAGGGCGCGTTCGAGGTCGCCGCGCTCCTCGACGGCCTCGGCCAGCGCGTACCGGGCCTGTTCCAGGGCCTCTTCGAGGGCGGCCTCCTCCTCGCGGACGCGGGCGGCCTCGCGTTCGAGGTCCTCCGGGTCGCGGCCGCGGCGCTCCTCCAGCTGCCCGGCGGTGGCGGCGGCCCGCACCCGGGCCTCGGCGAGGCCGATGGTGCCGCGGGTGCGCTCGGCGAGCGAGGAGAGCCGGTACCAGGTCTGCCGGGCGGCCTCCAGGGCGGGCCCGAGCTGTCCGACCTGGGCCTCCAGGACGGCTTCGCGCTGGACGGCGGCGGCGAGTTCCTGTTCGACGGTGGTGCGGCGGAGCTTCAGGGCGAGTTCGTCGGCGACCTCGGCCTCGACGGCGCGGCGCAGGGTGAGCAGGTCGTCGGCGAGCAGCCGCAGCCGGGCGTCGCGCAGTTCGGCCTGGATACCGGCGGCCCGCCGGGCGATCTTCGCCTGGCGGCCCAACGGGCCGAGCTGGCGGCGCAGTTCGGCGACGAGGTCCTGGACGCGGTTGAGGTTGGTCTGCATCGCGTCGAGCTTCCGCAGCGCCTTCTCCTTGCGCTTGCGGTGCTTGAGGACGCCGGCCGCCTCCTCGATGAAGGCGCGCCGCCCCGCCGGGTCGGCGTGCAGCACGGAGTCGAGCCGGCCCTGGCCGACGATGACGTGCATCTCACGGCCGATGCCGGAGTCGGAGAGCAGTTCCTGGATGTCGAGCAGCCGGCAGACGGTGCCGTTGAGCGCGTACTCGCTGCCGCCGTTGCGGAACATCGTCCGGGTGATGGTGACTTCGGAGTAGTCGATCGGCAGGGCGCCGTCGGTGTTGTCGATGGTGAGGCTGACCTCGGCGCGGCCGAGCGGCGGGCGGCCGCTGGTGCCGGCGAAGATGACGTCCTCCATCTTGCCGCCGCGCAGCGACTTGGCGCCCTGTTCGCCCATCACCCAGGAGAGCGCGTCGACGACGTTGGACTTGCCGGAGCCGTTGGGGCCGACCACGCAGGTGATGCCGGGTTCGAAGCGCAGGGTGGTCGCCGAGGCGAAGGACTTGAACCCGCGCAGGGTCAGGCTCTTGAGGTGCACCCGACCGTCCTCCTCGCCGCGCCGCGAACCGCCGCGCCGCGGCCCGTCGCACCCGCCGCCCCCTCGGGGACGGCCCACCGCCTGCGACTGTATCCGGCCGGGTCGCCGACGGAGCTCCAGGCGGGGGTTTGGCCGTGCGGCGGGTCGGGCAGCCTCTCGGCAGCGGACCGGCTCGAACCGGCGCGGGCACGACGAAGGGACGTCCGCAGCGGACGTCCCTCGCAGGCTGTCATCCCCTCGCCGGGGAGCTCAGTGCACGACTGCGTCGATCGTGAGGACCACGAACGATCAGGTCAGGGCCGGCTCGCGCTGGTCCAGGTCGATGCTGCTGAGCAGCGAGTGCTCGTCGGCGACGGCGGACAGGGCGTCGTTCTCGGCCTGGAGCTTCACGAGCTCGTTCTCCAGGTCCTGGACGCGCTGCTGCAGCCGTCGCATCTCGGAGAGCATTCGCGGGTCGGGGCCGCCGACGTACCCGAGAAGCGCCTTTGCCATGATGTGTGGTCCTCCACGCTGAGTGACCGAACCGTGTACGGTGGGTCTTTGGGGGAAGGGATACGCACGCGCCTGCGCGCCGGACGTGCTGGCTGGGCACTACGGGGGCATCCGCTGGTGAGTGGCACACTCACAGGCGTGGCCCCGCCGGTTAAACGCAAACCTGTGCGCGGGTTTCCAGCGTCTCACCAAAGACCGTACGGGTCAACACGATCACCGCACGCTACCGCGCCCCTGTCACCTGCATGGCGGGAACCTCACACCATCGGCCGGGCTAGTGGATCACTACGTCTGCGGAGTCAACCACGAGTGCGCCGCGATGGCAACCCCATGACACCGGCAGTTGCCGGGGGCTCTCCTCCCGCCGGCAACTGCGGTGTGCTCATCGGATCGCGAAGCCCTGGTACCCGTCGCCCACGGCGGTCCAGATCTCGGTGACCCCACTGACCTGACCAGGCGTTCCGGGCCCGCGCAGCGCGGCGAGCAGCCGCTCGCAGTCGGCGCGCGCCCCCTCGGCGACCACCTGGACGCGGCCGTCCCCGAGGTTGCTCGTGTAGCCCGTCAGCCCGATCTCCAGGGCCCTGGCCCTGGTCCACCAGCGGAACCCCACCTGCTGGACGCGGCCGCGCACCCAGATGGTGGCGCGGACGGACCGGTGGCTGTCGTGACCTTGCATGTGTCCGACCATAGTCGGGCACTTCGGGGGCGCCCGGAACGGGCTTCACGCCCCTTCCACCGACCCTCCCCACCACCGCACGGGCCCACCGCTCGGGCCCGCCGCACCGGCCGACCGCACGGGCCCGCCGCTCGGCGGTGGCCGCCGCTCAGCGGTGGTGCTCCGCCAGCGCGTGCAGCGTCCAGCCCCGGCCGGCCGGGTCCAGCGGGGCGGTGGCGGCGGCGAACAGCTCGGCCGCCCGCCGGTAGGAGAGCCGGCCGCGGCCGGTGAGCGGGCAGCGGTCGCGCTCCGGGGTGCCGGCCGGGGCGCGGCGGCCGGTGAGGAAGAGCGGGCCCGCGGTGCGCCCGGCCACCAGCAGCGGCAGCAGCCGGGCGGTGCCGCCGCGCCAGCGCAGCGGGCGCTCCCCGGGGGCGGTGCGGGCCTGCCGGTTCGGCAGGTCGAGCCGGTCCACGTCCAGCGCCAGCAGCCGTTCGATCGGGGCGCCGGTCTCCCGGACGAGGTGCCACAGCACCTTCTCGCGCAGCGGCACCCGCAGCGCGAGGACGGCCCGCAGCCGCTCCTCGCCGAGGCTCCCGGCCGGGTCGGCGGGGGCGGTCGGGAGCGGGCGCAGCCCCTCGGCCGGGTCGGCGGCCAGCCAGCCCCGGGCGCACCACCAGCGCAGCGCGGCCCGCAGCGCGGACAGTTCGCGGTTCGCGGTGCGCGGGCCGACCGCCGCGGCGCGGGCGGCGAAGGCGGCGGCGACCCGCTCCGGCGCGCCGGGCCCGTCCAGCAGGGTGAGCGGCAGCACCGGCGGGACGGCCCGCCGCCGCTCGGGGCCGGACGGCGGGGTGCGGCCGACCAGCAGCCAGGCCCAGGTGTGCAGGGCGATCCGGTAGACCCGGCGGGAGCCGTCCGCGAGCGGGGCCCCCGCCAGGTAGTGCTCGGCCGCGACGGCGAACTCGACAGGTGTCATCTCCGCAGTAAATATCCCTCGTGGAGAAGCGTCAACACCCGCCCCCACTGCGGTAAATTCAGGATTTACTGCGGCTGTCCCCGACCTCGCCAAAATTGATGCCGATCCGCTCAGGTTTTCCGGCGCAACCCCTTGCCGAGCGGCCCGGCGGCGGGGCAGCCTGCCGGTCGTGAAACCGACTCCACGGCGGCTCGCCGTCCTGCGCGGGCGGCCCTTCCGCCTCTTCTTCACCGGGTACGCCGTCTCGCTGTTCGGCTCCTCGACGGCCTCCGTCGCGGTGGCCTTCGCGGTGCTGGACGGCGGGGGCGGCGGCTCCGGGCTCGGCGTGGTGATGGCGGCCCGGATCGTGCCGGTCGTGCTGCTGCTGGTGCTCGGCGGGGCGGCCGCCGACCGGCTCGGGCCGCGCCGCACCATGCTCGGCTCGGACGCCCTGCGTTGCGCGACCCAGGCCGCCTGCGCGGCGCTGCTGTTCGCCGGGCACGGCACGGTGGGGGCGCTGGCCGCGCTGATGGTGCTGTGGGGGCTGGGCGAGGCGGTGTTCCTGCCCGCGCTGGACGCGCTGCTGCCGCGGCTCGTCCCGGCCGCCGAACTGGCCGACGCCAACGCGCTGCTGGGCATCGCCCGCAACGGCGCCGCGGTGGCCGGGCCGGCCCTGGCCGGGCTGCTGACCGCCACCGCCGGGCCGGGCTGGGTGCTGCTGCTCGACGCCGCCTCGTACGCGGCGGGCCTGGCGGCGCTGGCCCCGCTGCGCGTCCCGGCCGCCCCGGCCGCCCCGGCCGCCCCGGACGGCGCGGGCGGCGGCGCCGGGCCCGGACTGCTGGCCGAACTCCGGGACGGCTGGGGCGAGTTCCGCTCCCGGCGGTGGCTGTGGGCGGGCGTGCTGCAGGGCTGCCTGTTCAACCTGCTGGTGTGGGCGCCGTTCCTGGTGCTCGGCCCGGTGCTGGCCCGCGAGCACCTGGGCGGGGCGGGCGGCTGGGGCGCGGTGATGGGCGCGTACGGGGCGGGCGCGGTGCTGGGCGGGCTGGTGCTGCTGGGGCGGCGGCCGGGCCGGCCGCTGCGCACCGTGCTGGCGGTGACGGCGGGGTGGGGGCTGCCCTCGGGGGCGCTGGCGCTCGGCGGGTCGCTGCCGCTGGTGATGGCGGCGGCGGCCGGGGCGGGGGTGGTCTCGATCGTCTCCGGCTCGCTGTTCGCCACGTTGGTGCAGCGCCACGTCCCGCCGCAGGCGCTGGGCCGGGTCGGCGCGTACGTGACGCTGGGGGCGTTCGCGTTCGGACCGGTGGGGCTGGCGCTGGCCGGTCCGCTGGCGGCGGCGGTCGGGGCGCGGACGGTGCTGGGCTGGGGCGCGCTCTGGCAGCTGGCGTCCGGCGCGGTGGCGCTGGCGCTGCTGGGCCGCCGGGAGCCGGTCGCCGCCGCGGCCGACCCGGGCGCGGAGGTGCGGACGGCCCCCGTGCCGTCCGGGGACGGGGGCCGGGGGCCGTCGGGC
This sequence comes from Kitasatospora sp. NPDC057198, assembly GCF_042670125.1. Classification (NCBI taxonomy): domain Bacteria; kingdom Bacillati; phylum Actinomycetota; class Actinomycetes; order Kitasatosporales; family Streptomycetaceae; genus Kitasatospora; species Kitasatospora sp. NPDC057198. The sequence continues at coordinate 5,137 of NZ_JBHUWH010000120.1, forward strand.
GGGTGAGCGGGCGAGCGGGTGAGCAGGTGAGCGGGCGGCGGGTCAGCCCCCGAAACCGCCGAAGTCGTCCCCGCCGAAGCCGCCGAAGTCGTCCCCGCCGAAGTCGCTGCCGCCGCCGTCGAAGCCACCGCCGCCATCGGGGTCGAAGTCGTCGCCCGGGTACTCGCCGCCGTCGTGGTCGCCGTCGTGGTCGCCGTCCTGGCCGTGGTCGTCCGCGTAGGCGTAGCCGGGGGTGGCGAGCGCCGAGCCGAGCACGGTGCCGACCAGCAGGCCGGGCAGCAGGCCGCCGCCGAAGTAGCCGCCGGCCCAGGGGCTGTAGGCGGGGCCGGCGTCCCAGTACGGCTGGTGGCCGTGCCCGGTCTGCACGGTGCGGATGTCCGGGTCCCGGCCGTCGGCGACCCGGGCCGCGTCGGCGGCGCAGGCCGGGACGGAGCGCGGGGCGCCACCGGGCGGGGCCCACTGCACGTCGGCGGTGGATGGGCCGTGCCGCGGGTCGAAGAAGCACGGGACGCGGCGCTCGGGCAGCGGGCGGTCCTCCCGGCGGGCGGCCAGGGTGGCCAGGGCGAACCGGCCCTGCTCCAGCGACTCGGTCACCGGGCGGACGTCCGCGGGCCGCTCCGCCCCGTCCATGGTCCGCTTGGCGCGGTCGTAGGCGTCCAGCGCGGCGGTGTAGTCGGCGCGCTGCGCGTCGTCCGCGCCGGGGGCGCCGGGGTCGAAGTCGAGCCGGTCGAGTTCCTCGCCGAACGCGGTGATGTCCTCGTCCACCACGGTGCGCAGCTGGGCGAGTTCGGTCCGGGCCTGCTCCTCCCGGCGCCTCCTGGCGCGGCGCACCAGCAGGAGGGCGCCCGCGCCGAGCAGCACGACCAGCAGCACCGGGACGAGCACCCAGGCGATCGAGGTGCTGTGCTGCGGGCCGTCGCCCCTGGCCTTCTTCGCGGCCCCGTCGACGAACTCGTTCAGGGTGGCGCCGATGTTCCCGCCGTTGGAGCGGTACGCGGCTCCGGCCAGGTTCCGGGCCGTGGCCTGGTCCAGCACCTCGGGGCCGGAGGACTGGGCCTGGAACCGGTCGCCGCGCCAGATCGCGTAGACGCCGGCGGCGCCGACCTTGGTGCGCAGGTCGACGAACAGGTTCTCCGTGGGGTAGGCGGGGCTGTCGGGCAGCACCGCGACGTAGATCGGCTTGTCGACGTCCTTGAGCTTCTTCGCCAGCGCGTCCGCCTGCTCCGGGGAGAAGCGGCCGCTCATCGACGGGTCGACGTAGAGCTGGACCCTCTTCATGGCGTCGGCCGCGTCGTTCAGGCCGGACGCCGACGCGGGCGCGGACAGCCCGAGCACCATCAGCAGGCCGAGCAGCGCCGCCAGGACGGCGGCGGGCCCGGTGGTGCGGGAGCCGCGGAGCAGGGTTCTCATGCCCCGACCGTACCGGTCCACCGCCCGGCGACACGCTCTCCTCCGACCGGGCGCCTCCCCCGGGTGCCACCCCCTACTCCAGGGCGAGACGGGCCGCCGGAACCCCCGCCGACCGGCCGGAGTTGGCCCCGGGCGTCCCGGTCGGGGCGCCGGAGCGGGCATAGTGGTGACGATCTTCCGCGCCACCCGGCCCTCCAGGCCGCCCGGCGTTCCGCGCCGCCCGGCCTTCCGCGCCACCCGGCCCGTCCCGACAGGAGCCCCCCGGTGATCCTCGGCCTCGTCACCGCCGTCGCGGCGTCCGCCTGCTACGGCACCGGATCGGTGCTGCAGGCCCTCGGCGCCCGCCGCTCGGCCCGGCAGGAGGCGGCGGCCGGCACCGTCACCGAGCACGGCGGGCCGAGCCTGGCCTCGACCGCGAAGGCCGCCGTCACCTGGGAGTTCATCCTCGGCACGGTGCTGGACTTCGTCGGCTTCGGCCTGGGCGCGCTGGCCGCCCGACTGCTGCCGCTGTTCCTGTCGCAGACCATCATCAGCGCCAACCTGGTGATCACCGCGGTGCTCTCGGTGAAGCTGCTGGGCCTGCGGCTGCGCCAGTTGGAGTGGCTGTCGATCGGGATCCTGTGCGGCGCGCTGGTGCTGCTCGCGGTGGCGGCGGGCCCGGAGGGCGGGCACGAGGCGGCCCGCTCCTTCCACTGGGCGCTGCTGATCGGCTCCGCGGTGCTGATCGCGGGCGGCTCGCTGGTGGTGCGCCGGCTCGGGTCGGGCGGGGCGATCGTGGCGGGCCTGCTCTCCGGCCTGGGCTTCGGCGCGCTGGGCATCGGCGTGCGGGTCCTGGACGGCGTGCAGCCGTTCGACCTGGGCGCGCTGCTCGCCGACCCGGCGCTGTACGCCGTGCTGGTGGGCGGCCTGGGCGGGATGTACCTGCACACGGTGGCCCTGCAGATCGGCTCGGTGAACGGCGCGACCGCCGCCCTGGTGGTCGGCGAGACGGTCGTCCCGGGCGCGGTGGGCGTGCTCTGGCTCGGCGACTCCTCCCGGGACGGCCTGGGCTGGCTGGCCGTCCTCGGTTTCGTGCTGGCGGTGGCCAGCGCCGTCGGCGTGGCCTACTTCGGCGAGGAGGGCGGGGCGCTGCACGCGGCCGCCGAGGAGGAGAGGGCGACCGCCGGGAAATCGAACTGACGGTGCGCGGCTCCGGCTGCTAGCGTCGTCCCCTCCCCGGCCGCCGGGTGAGGTCACCCCCGGCAGGCCGCCATGACCGAACTGCTCGACGCGCTCGACCACCTGGACGCCGTCTTCGCCCCGCACGCCGCCCGGCCCGTCGCCGTCGACGGCTGCGCGTACTGCTACGCCGCCGCCGACCTCGCGCTGCTGGCCGGCCCGGTCGCCGGGGTGCCCGACCGGCTGGTGGACGCGGTGGCCACCGAGGTGCCCGACCACTGGGGCGACTTCCCCGGCCTCTACCGCCGGCTGGCCCCGCGCGTCCTGCGCCGCGTCGCGCTGGACGGCGCCGGGCCCGATCCGGCGCTGGTCGCCTCCCGGCTGCTGGCGGCCGGCTGGGGCGGGTGGCCCGAGCGCCCGGCCGTGGAGCGCTTCCTGTCGGCCTGGTGGGAGGCGTTCGTGCGGGAGCCGTCCCGGCGGCACCCGGTGGAGGCGCTGGAGCTGATCGTCCCGCTGACCGGCTCCCCCGTCCCGTGGCTGGAGCGGTGGACCGCGCACCCGGACGAGCGGCTCTCGCTGCTCGTCGACCGCTGGCTGGAGCGCCGCCTGGAGGTGCGCTTCGGCCTCCACGACGGGGCCGGTGCCGCCCCGGCGGAGCTGGCGCAGGTGCTGCTCGCCCTCGACCCGGACTTCCTGGGCGCCCACCGGCTGCAGGAGGTGGAGCGGATCGCCTGGAGCTGAGCGCGCGGGCGGCTCAGGCCCGGGGCGGGCGCTGGCACTTGGGGCAGGAGTAGCTGGAGCGGTTCATCCAGGCGTCCCGGCGCATCGCGGTGCCGCAGCGGCGGCAGGGCTGCCCCTCGCGGCCGTACGCGTCGAGGTCCCGGGAGAAGTAGCCGCTCTCGCCGTTGACGTTGACGTACATCGAGTCGAAGCTCGTGCCGCCGACGGCCAGTGCCGCCGTCATGACGTCCCGGGCGTGGCCGAGCAGTTCGAGCGCGGCGGGGCGGGTCAGGGTGGCGGTGGGGCGGTCGAAGTGCAGGCGGCTGCGCCAGAGCGCCTCGTCGGCGTAGATGTTGCCGACGCCGCTGACCAGGGTCTGGTCGAGCAGGGCGCGCTTGACGGTGGTGCGCCTGGCGCGCAGGGCGCGGGCGAAGGCGTCGTCGTCGAAGCGGGCGTCGAGCGGGTCGCGGGCGATGTGGGCGAGCGAGAGCGGGGTGGACTCGGGGTCGCCGGCCGCGGCCTCCTCGACGGCCAGGCCGCCGAAGGTGCGCTGGTCGACGAAGCGCAACTCGGTGCCGCCGTCGGCGAACCGGAGCCGGGCCCGCAGGTGCACGGAGTCGGCCATTTCCGGTGCCTGGACGAGGAGTTGGCCGCTCATGCCGAGGTGGCCGATCATCGAGAGGCCGTCTCCGAGCGGCACCCACAGGTACTTGCCGCGGCGCTGCGGTTCGCCGAGGGTGCGGCCGCGCAGCAGCGCGGTGAACTCGTCGGCGCCGCCGGCCTGGCGGCGGACGGCGCGCGGGTGCAGCACCTGGACGTCGGCGACGGTGCGTCCGGCAGCCCAGCGGGCCAGACCGCGGCGGACGACCTCGACCTCGGGCAGTTCGGGCACGGCGCTCGGCTCAGACCGTCGCGGCGGACTCGCCGGCGGCGGCGGGCCGCGCGGCCTCCTGCTCGGCCTTGATGGCGCGCCAGGCGGACTCGGCGGCCTTCTGCTCGGCTTCCTTCTTCGAACGCCCGCTGCCGGAGCCGTGGTCCTGGCCGGCCACCCGGGCGGCGGCGGTGAAGGTCTTCTCGTGGTCCGGGCCGGATTCGGTGACCACGTACTCGGGGACGCCCAGGCCGACGGAGGCGGTGAGCTCCTGGAGGCTGGTCTTCCAGTCGAGTCCGGCGCCGAGCTGCGCGGATTCCGCGATCAGCGGGTCGAACAGGCGGTGGACGAACTCGGTGGCCGCGTCCAGGCCCTGGTCGAGGTAGGTCGCGCCGATCACGGCCTCGACGGTGTCGGCGAGGATCGACGACTTGTCGCGGCCGCCGGTGCCCTCCTCGCCCTTGCCCAGGCGGATGAAGGCCCCGAGGTCCAGGCCGCGGCCGACCTCGGCGAGCGCGCGGGAGTTGACCACCGCGGCGCGGAGTTTGGCGAGCGTGCCCTCGGCGACCTCCGGGTGGAGGCGGTAGAGGGTGTCGGTCACCACGAGGCCCAGCACCGAGTCGCCGAGGAACTCCAGGCGCTCGTTGGTGGGCAGCCCGCCGTTCTCGTACGCGTACGAGCGGTGGGTCAGGGCACGTACCAGAAGGGCGCGCTCAAGTGGGTACCCGAGGCGCCCTTCCAGGACGTCGTATTCGGTCGAAGCCGGCCCACCGCCCTTGCCCCCGTTGGTCCCGGGGTTCGGCTTGCGGGTGGAACTGCCACTGTCCGACATCGATCCGTGCACCCCGCCGATCAGACCGAGAGGACCTGGCGACGGTTGTACGTGCCGCAGGTCGGGCACGCGGTGTGCCCGAGCTTCGGCTCGTGGCAGCGGTCGCACGCGACGAGCGCGGGCACGACGGCCTTCCAGTTGGAACGGCGGTGACGCGTGTTGCTGCGCGACATCTTCCGCTTCGGAACAGCCACGGTAAATCTCCTGGTTCTACGGCGGGGCCCTCACGGGTACCGCTGTGTCTTATTCCTCGTCACCCTCGTCGCCGGGGGCGGCGGAGAGTCCCTGCAGAGCCGCCCACCGGGGGTCGGCGGCGTCGTGGTGGTGCGCCGGGTCGTCGCTCAGGCGGGCCCCGCACTCGGAGCACAGACCCAGGCAGTCGTCCTGGCACACCGGCTGCAGCGGCAGTGCGAGCACCACCGCGTCACGCAGCACCGGCTGGAGGTCGAACAGGTCGCCCTCCAGGCGGTAAGTCTCGTCCTCGGACTCCTCGTCGAAGTCGTCCCCCGCGACGGCGCGGTGACGCTCCTCGGACTCCGGGTAGTAGTAGAGCTCCTGGAAGTCGACCTCCAGGTCGTCCTCCACCGGCTCCAGGCAGCGCGAGCACTCGCCGGTGACGTGGGCCTCGGCGGTGCCGGTGACCAGCACGCCCTCGACCACGGACTCCATGCGGAGCTCCAGCGCGATCTCGCTCTTCTCGGGGACGCCGATCACGTCCGCGATGCCGAACTCCGCGGGGGCCTCCAGGGTGCGGGAGACCTTGCGCAGCGAGCCGGGGCGACGGCCGAGCTCGTGCGTGTCGAACACGAGGGGGTCGCGGTGGTCGAGGCGGTTCAAGGTTTCCTGACTTCCTGGGCGGCGGCACGCATCGCTGCGCGGCGCGGAGTTTCGGTTTCTGCGGCGGCCCGGCGGACGGGCACACGGCGAACCCGGCGCGAACAGGCCGGAGTGGTCAGACTACCGGAGAGTCCGCGCCGAACCCAACTCGCCCCTCAGCGGCCGCCCAGCTCCCGCAGCCTGGTCATGTCGATCATGCTGGTGTCGAAGAAGCTGGTCTCGTCCAGCCCGCCCTGCTGCTGGGGCAGTTGCGCCTGCTGCTGCACCTGCTGCTGGGGCTGCTGCACCTGCTGCTGGTAGCCGTACGGGTCGGCGGGCAGCGGGTTGCCCCACTGGTCGAAGCCCTGCGGCTGCTGGTACTGCGGCTGCTGGTAGTACGGGTCGACCGGCTGCTGCTGCCCGTAGGGCTGGCCGTACGGGTCGGCCTGCGGGGCCGCGGCCGGGTCGTAGCCGCCGCCGTACACCTCGGCGTACTGCGGGGCCTGCGGCTGGGCGTACGGGTCCTCGCCGGGCTGCTGCCAGCCGGCCGCGGCCGGGGTCTGCTCGGGCCAGGACTGCTGCTGCGGGACGTCGGCGTACCAGTTCTGCTGCTCGCCCTCGGCGCCGAAGCCGGCCGCCACCGCCTCGGCGCGGTCCTTGAGCTGCTGGGCCTCGTCGGCGGCGGCCAGGTAGGCGCCCAGCTCGTCGATCGGGGCCTTGCCGAGCAGCTTGTCGCGGCCCTTGCCGACCGCCTCCAGGGTGGCCGAGAGCACCGCCTCCAGGGTGGCCAGCTTCACGTCGACGTACTCGTCGGCCTCCGGGCTGGGGCTGGTCCGGGGCCGGAACTCCTCGCCGTCGTCGGCGCCGTCCGCCTCCGGCTCGTACACCCCGGACTCGCCGCGCAGCTTGTGCCGGCCGCGGCCGACCGCGCCGAGCGTCTTGGTGAGCACCACCTCGAAGTTGGCCAGCTTGGAGTCGACGTAGTCGTCGGCCTCGGCCCGCTTGGTGTGCACCTCGGCCCGCGCCTCGGCGAGGATCCGGTCCGCCTCGGCCTGGGCCTGCCGGACCACCTCGGTGTCGGAGATCAGCGAGCCGCGCTCGTCGTGCGCGCCGCGGATGATCTGGTCGGCCTGCGCCTGGGCGTCGGCCACCATCTGCTGGTGGTCGGCCACCACCGACTGGGCCTGCGCGAGCTCGGCGGGCATCGTCTCCCGCAGGTCGCGGAGCAGTCCGGTCAGCTCGGCACGGTTGACCACGCAGGACGACGACATCGGCATCGCCTTGGCCTTCTCGACCACGGCGATGATCTCGTCGAGTTTCTGCTGCACGTCCACGGGCGTCTTCAGTCTTTCCGTGTGCCGCCGAGGTGCGGCGGAGGCAGTGCCCGAAGGCCGCTGGGTGCGGCCCCGGGGCCGGGAGTACAGACTGTACGGCCACTCACCCCGCCGCCCGCAACGCCCGGGTCAGTTGCGGCGTTCGGCGATCCGCTCGACCAGCCGGCGGTGCACCACGCCGGGCAGCAGGTGGGAGACGTCGCCGCCGAGCGAGGCGACCTCCTTGACCAGGCTGGAGGACAGGAAGCTGTACGTCGGCGAGGTCGGCACGAACAGCGTCTCCACGCCGGTCAGCCCGTGGTTCATCTGGGCCATCTGCAGTTCGTAGTCGAAGTCGCCGGCCGCCCGCAGGCCCTTGATGATCGCCGGGATGCCGCGCTCGCGGCAGAAGTCCACCAGCAGGCCGCTGTGCGACTCCACCTCGATGTTGCCCAGGTGGGCGGTGGTCTCCGCGATCAGGGCGATCCGCTCGTCGACGGAGAACATGCCCTGCTTGTTGCGGTTGATCAGCACCGCCACGTGCACCACGTCGTACAGCTTGGAGGCCCGCTCGATGATGTCGAGGTGTCCGTTGGTGATGGGGTCGAAGGACCCGGGACAGACGGCGCGGCGCATGCGGTGTGCTCCCTCGTGGGGCGGGATGTTCTGCTACGAGTCTTGGTCAGCCCCGTCGGCGGCGCGACCGTACCAGAGCGTGCCCTCGCCGTACTTGCGCGAACGCAGCCCCTCGAAGCCGTCCGGCCAGACGAACTCGCCGCCCCGGGTGCTGCGTTCCACGGTGACGAGAACGTGCTCGGACAGCCAGCCCCCCGAGCGGAGTGTGGCCAACGTCTCGCGCAGCACGGCGTCCTCCACCGCGTACGGCGGATCCAGGAACACCAGGTCGTACGGCTCGGCCGGGGGCGGCCCGGCGATCACCTTCTCGGCCTTCTCCGCCCGCACCTCGGCGCCGGGCAGGCCCAGCGTGCGGACGTTCTCCCGCACCGTCCGCACCGCGCCCGCGTCGGCCTCCACCAGCAGGGCGTGCGCGGCCCCGCGGGAGAGCGCCTCCAGCCCGACCGCGCCGCTGCCCGCGAACAGGTCGAGCATCCGGGCGCCGGCGATCGGCCCGAACAGCGCCTCGACGGTGGAGAACATCGCCTCCCGCGCCTTGTCGGACGTCGGACGGGTGTTCCGGCCGGGCGGCGCGGCGAGCGGGCGGCCTCCGGCACGGCCGGCGATCACGCGGGGCATGGCGTTGGGTCCTTTGCGGGTGGGAGGGGCTGCGCGCCCGACCATAGCCGACCGCGGCGGCCGCGGCCGGGCTGCGCAGCCCTCCGAGCAGGGCCTACTCGCTGGACGCGGCGCCGAGCAGCGTCGGCGAGGCGTAGCGCGACCAGGACAGGCAGCCGTCGGGCGGGCAGTACTCGGGGCGGCGCGGGTCGTGGCCGAGCTCGCGCAGCTTGGTGCGGACGGAGTCGGGCGTGCGGCCGTAGCGGGCGGCGATCCGGGCGACGGTGTCGCCGTCGTGGAAGCGGCGCACCAGCTCCTCCTCGTGCTGCGGCACCCAGGGGGAGCCGTGGCCGGGGTAGAGCTCGCGGAGCACGTCCCGGTCGGGGATCGGCTCGGAGACGTCGGCGACGATGGCCAGCGCGCGCAGGGCGCGGTTGAGCGCGATCCGCAGCGAGGCGACGTCCTCCACCGGGAGGCGGAGCTTGCCGGAGGCGACCGGGTTGGCGGAGTCCCCCTCGCGCCAGCCGGTCAGGGTGAGGGCGACTTCGCGGTCGTCCTCGCTGGCGACCTCGATCCGGAAGACCTTGTCGCCGAGCGGGAGCTCGTTGAGGTGACGGAATGCCATGCAATGACCCCCAATTCTCGCGCCGGGGACGCGACATGGAGTGCGCCCCGGACAACTACATCCTCTCGCGCGGCACTGACAACCGAGGTGTCCGAACGACCCGCCTCAGCCCTTCTCCAGGTACTCCGCGCGGTCCTCGTCGAGCAGGCTCTCCAGGGCGGTGCGCAGCTCGGGGTGGGCCTCCAGCGCGGGGTCGGCGGCGACCAGCCGGGTGGCCTCGGCGCGGGCGGTGGCGATGACCTCCTCGTCCTCCAGCACCGAGAGCACCTTGAGCGAGGACTTCACGCCGGACTGGGCCTGGCCGAGCACGTCGCCCTCGCGGCGCTGTTCGAGGTCGATCCGGGAGAGCGCGAAGCCGTCCAGGGTGCCGGCCACCGCGTCCAGCCGGGCCCGGGCGGCGCTGGCCGCGGGCATGTCGCTGACCAGCAGGCACAGCCCGGCGGCGGAGCCGCGGCCGACCCGGCCGCGCAGCTGGTGCAGCTGGGAGACGCCGAACCGGTCGGCGTCCATGATCACCATGACGGTGGAGTTCGGCACGTTGACGCCGACCTCGATCACGGTGGTGGCGACCAGCACGTCCACCTCGCCCGCGGCGAAGCGGCGCATCACGTCGTCCTTGGCCTCCGGGGCGAGCCGGCCGTGCAGGATCTCCACCCGCAGCCCGGCCAGCGGGCCCTTCGCGAGCTGCTCGGCGGTCTCCACCACGGCCAGCGGCGGCCGCCGCTCCTCGCCGTCGGCGCCGGCCCCCGCACCGACCTCCTCGGGCTCGTCCCCGCGCTTCCTCCTCCCCTTCGCCGGCTCCTCCTCGTCCCCGATCCGCGGGCAGACCACGTACGCCTGGTGGCCCTTGCCGACCTCCTCGCGGACCCGCTCCCAGGCCCGGACGAGGAAGTTGGGCTTCTCCAGCGCGGGCACCACGTGGGTGGAGATCGGCGAGCGGCCGGACGGCAGCTGGTCCAGGACGGAGGTCTCCAGGTCTCCGAAGACGGTCATCGCGACGGTCCGCGGGATCGGCGTCGCGGTCATCACCAGCAGGTGCGGGGGCTGCTCGCCCTTGGCCCGCAGCGCGTCGCGCTGCTCGACGCCGAAGCGGTGCTGCTCGTCGACGACGACCAGGCCGAGGTCGGCGAACTGCACCTTGTCCTCGATCAGGGCGTGCGTGCCGATCACGATGCCGGCCTTGCCGGAGGCCATGTCGAGCAGCGCGCCGCGGCGGGCGGCGGCGCCCATCGAGCCGGTCAGCAGGGCGACCCGGGTGCCGATCTCGGAGCCGCCGATCATCCCGGCCTCGGCGAGGTCCCCCATCATCTCGGTGATCGAGCGGTGGTGCTGCTGGGCGAGCACCTCGGTGGGGGCGAGCAGCACGGCCTGCCCGCCGGTGTCGACCACGGCGAGCATGGCGCGCAGCGCGACCAGCGTCTTGCCGGAGCCGACCTCGCCCTGGAGCAGCCGGTGCATCGGGTGCTCGGTGGCCAGGTCGGCGAAGATCTCGGCGCAGACCCTGCGCTGGCCGTCGGTGAGGGTGAACGGGAGCCGCTCGTCGAAGGCGTCCAGCACGCCGCCGGGGACGGGGCGGCGCGGGACGGCGGGCAGCGCGGAGTCGGCGGCCCGGCGCTGGGCCAGGGCCACCTGGAGGACGAACGCCTCGTCCCAGCGCAGCCGGTTCTGGGCGCGCTCCTTCTCCGCCTGGTCGTGCGGGCGGTGGATCAGCTCCAGCGCCTCGGGCAGCGGGATCAGGCCGTGCTCGGCGCGCAGTTCGGCGGGCAGCGGCTCGCCGACGTCGGACAGGTGCTTGGTGAGGGCCATCCCGACGCACAGCGCGAGCTTCCAGCTGGGCATCTGGGCGCTGGCCGGGTAGACCGGGATGAGCCGGCCGGCGAACTGCTCCGCCGCCGAGGACCCCTCCTCCTCGTCGATCAACTGGTAGTCGGGCGAGGCGAGTTGGCGGGTGCGGTTGAACAGGCCGACCTTGCCCGCGAACAGGCCCTGCTGGCCGGGGCGCAGCTCCTTCTGCCGCCAGCCCTGGTTGAAGAAGACCAGCGAGAGCCGGGAGCGGCCGTCGGTGACCACCACCTCCAGCCGGTCGCCCTTGCGGCCGCGGAACGGGATCAGGGTGACCTTCTCGATCCGGGCCAGCACGGTGACGTGCTCGTCCACCTCCAGCTCGTCCAGGCTGGTGAGCTGCCCGCGCTCGACGTACCGGCGCGGGTAGTGGTGCAGCAGGTCGCCGACCGTGCGCAGCTTGAGACCGTCGGCCAGCACCTTCGCGGTGCGGTCGCCGACCAGTTCCTTCAGCGGTTCATCGAGAGCGCCCATGGCGTCCCATTTCACACCACGGAAGTGACGCCCCGGCTCACTCCACCCCGATGAGCAGCGGCACGGCCTCCCGGCCGCCCCGGTAGGCGACGGTGTCGACCTCGGGGCGGGTGCGCCGGGCGTGCGCGATCAGCCGGTCGGCGAGGTCGTCGGGGGCCTCCTCGCCGAGCACCAGGGTGACCAGTTCGCCGCTGGCCGCGATCATCCGGTCGAGCACGGTCAGCGCGGTCTCGGTGAGGTCGGCGCCGATCACCGCGACGTCGCCGTCGATCAGGCCGAGCACGTCGCCGGCCTGGCAGACGCCCGCCATCGTCCACGACTCGCCCTCGGCGACGGCCAGTTCGGCGTACCGGGTGGCGCCGGCCGCGGAGGTCATCGCCACCACGTCCTCGTCGAAGCGCCGCCCGGCGTCGTGCACGGCCAGCGCCGCCAGGCCCTGCACCGGGGAGCGGGTGGGCAGCACGGCGATCCGCACCCCCTCCTCGCGCAGCTGGTCGGCGGCGGCGCCGGCGGCCGGGCGCAGCTCGGGGTCGTTCAGCAGCAGCACCACCTCGCGGGCCCCGCAGCGGTGCACGGCGGCGACCAGTTCGGCACTGGCCGGCGGACGGTCCGGGTCGGCCTCCAGCACCACCGACCCGGCCTGCTCGCACAGCTGCGCCAGCCCGCTGCCGGTGACCACGCTGAGCACCGCCCGCCCGTGCGAGACGGTCTCCTCACGCTCCCCGGCGCGGGCCGCGGCCTCGGCGAAGTGGGTGATCCTGATCCGGTACGGCCGCCCGGCCTCGACGCCCGCCTCGACGGCCGCGCCCGCGTCGTCCACGTGCACGTGCACGTTCCACAGGCCGTCGCCGCCGCCGATCACCAGCGAGTCGCCGAGCCGGCCGAGCCGTTCGCGCAGCCCCGGCAGCTGCCCGTCCTCGGCCTCCAGCAGGTAGATCACCTCGAACGCGGGGTGGCCGGAGCCGGGCGCCCGCTCGTAGCTCTCGCAGCCGTCCACCACCAGCGGGTCGACCTCGCGGCGCAGCGCGACCGGGCCCATCGGCTGCTGCCCGGAGACGGCGTCCACCAGCGCGCCCAGCACCGTGACCAGGCCGCGGCCGCCCGCGTCCACCACGCCCGCCTCGGCCAGCACGGAGAGCTGGTCGGGGGTGAGCAGCAGCGCCTGCCGGGCCGCCCGGTAGGCGGACCGGGCCTGCCCGGTCAGGCCGTCCGCGCCGCGGGCCGCCTTCGCGGCGGCGGCGGCGACCGTCAGCAGGGTGCCCTCCACCGGTTCGGCGACGGCCAGGTACGCCGAGCGGGCCCCGTGCTCCAGCGCGGCGGCCAGCTCGCCGCCGCCGGCCAGCACCTCGGCCAGGCCGCGCAGCCACTGCGCCAGGATCACGCCCGAGTTCCCGCGCGCCCCGATCAGCGCGCCGCGGGCGGCGGCGGCCGCGGCGGCCGCCAGCTCCGGCTCCTCGGCGGCGGCGAACACCGCGTCCAGCGCCTCGGCGGCGGACTCCACCGTCAGGTAGAGGTTCGTCCCGGTGTCGCCGTCCGGAACCGGGTACACGTTCAGCGCGTCGATCTCCTCGCGGGCCTGGCCGAGGGCCGCCAGCGCGAGCCGGCACCAGGAGCGGACGGCCGGGGCGTCGAGGGTGTCCAGCACCAGGTCTCCTCCGGATGAACGCCACGGGACACGACAGGACGCGGTGGCGAGGGGCGATGCTGGCAGGTTATCGGCCCCCGCGAGGGTGCCCGCCGCAGGCTCGTGCCCAGCTCGGGGGAACGATCACCCCGGCGATCGTGGTAGTTTCGTTGAGCGGGAGTCACCGTTGTATGCTCTCCCGGTTGCCTGGAGCACCCCGGGCTAGTGACAAGTACCTGATCTGAAGTCTTGGAGTGACTCCTGTGGCTGCCAACTGTGACGTCTGCGGCAAGGGCCCGGGCTTCGGCAACAGCATCTCCCACTCGCACCGCCGCACCCCCCGTCGTTGGAACCCCAACATCCAGACGGTGCGCGCTGTGATCGGGCGGACGCCGAAGCGGCTCAACGTCTGCACCTCGTGCATCAAGGCCGGTAAGGTCTCGCGCTGACGCGCAGACCGGTAACCCGGTCACCTGCTTTCCCGAAAGCCGACCACACCCCTCCGGGGGACCGTGGTCGGCTTTCGGCTTTTCCCGCACCTGAGAACGGCGGGACGCGAAACCAGGGGCCCGGGGAACGGCGGGTCCGTGCTGCGCATGGGCCCCGTCAGGGGCCCGGGGAACGGCGGGTCCGTGCTGCGTAACGCCCGATC
>NZ_JBHUWH010000121.1:0-18685 GCF_042670125.1 Kitasatospora sp. NPDC057198
CGCGACAGCGGCCGCCCCCCGTGCTCGTGCGGCCCCGCGCAGCTCGGCCACTCCTCACCGGCCGGCCACAGCAGCGGCCCGCCGACCGAACTCTCCCGGACGGACGGCGCCCCCGCACGGGGGTGCAGCCGGACGGCCCGCCGGGCCAGCGGCGCCAACTCCGGGAACAGGGACGCGATGTCGACCGGACGGGGCGGGGTCGTCCTCGGCATCCGTGCTCCTCCGGTCCGGTGGCCGTCCGCGGTCGTTCGCAGCCGTCCGCGGGTTTCGCGCGTTCCGGGCGGACTCTACCCGCGCGGGGCGGCGCCGGTCGCCGAAATCCGTTCGCCCCCGATCCCCGGGCGCGGGCACAATCGGCGGGTGGACCTGCCCTTGCTGCTGGCCGCCGTCGAACGCGGGGACGACGACGCGGTGCTCGAACTCCTCTACGACACCACCGTCGGCGAACAGGTCGGCGAGGACGTGGTGACCCTGCTGGCCGCCGCCGCGCGGGCCGGACGCGACCGGGTCGTCCACGGGTTGGTCGCCCGGGGCGCGAACACCGCCCGGCCCTGGGCGGGCGGCATCGATCCCGTGGTCTGGGCGGCCGAGAACGGCTGGTACTGGGTGCTGCAAGCCCTCCTGGCGGACGGCCGGCAGGACCGGCTGAGCAGTGACAGCCCGCACCGGCGCGCACTGCGCGCCGCGCGGGAGGCACTCGCCGCCGGCGCGTCGGCGGGGGACGGACCGCCGCCCGCGCACCGGGCGATCATCACCGAACTGGAGACCGCGCTCGGTGTCCGCCACCCGCCGGACGAACTGGCCGCCCGTGCCCTGGTGCACGCCGACCCGGACCACGACGACTGGTTCGCCTCGGCCGTCGCCCTCGGTGACCGGATCGACCGGGAGACCTTCGACTGGGCCCTCGCCGCCGCCGGGGACGCGTCCGACCCCGACCGCAGGCGCTTCGGGCTCGACACGATCAAGTACCTGGCGATCGGGTTCGACGTCCGCCCCGACGACGGCGACGACGACGCGGAACTCCCCTTCGAACGCGAGGCGGAGAGCTTCCTGCGCCCGCTGCTGGACAGCGAGCAGGACCCGTGCACGCTCGCCATCGTCATCGCCGCCTTCTCCTTCCACAACACCTCGGGCGACACCGTCGCTGCGGTCCTGCCCCATGCCCGGCACGCCGACCCCCGAGTCCGGGCCTGCGTCTGCCAGGCGCTCCGCACCAGCGTCCCCGAGCGCGAGGCAGCCCTCGCCGCCCTCGTCCGCCTGACCGATGATCCCGTGCCCGTGACCAGGGAGAACGCACTCAGCAAGCTCCTCAAGTCCAAGGCCGACACCCCGGAGGTGCGCGCCGCCTTCGCCGCGCACCTGACGGACCCGCACTTCTACGCCCGCCTCGAAGCCGCCGCCGGCCTCGCCCTGTGCGGCGACGAACGCGGCCTGGCGGCCCTGGGGGAGATCCGCGCCGGTCTCAAGAACCCCAACAGCCCCGGCTGGGGCCACTTCTCCACCATCGACCACCTGCTGCGTGCCCGCGCCGAGCGGAAAGCCGGGGGCACGGACGGGTCGTCAACCGACAGGACGATCACGTGATCGAGCTGCCCGGTTTCATGGTGACTGCCCGGCCCCGCCGGAGCCGGCGGGTCCGTACCGACCCGGCCGGGCACCCCTTCTGCCTGGGCCGCCACGAAGGGGCCATCTGGTCCGACGAGCGCGCCGGTGAGCGCGCCGGCGTCGAACGTCCCGGGGCGGGCTCCGGACGGCCCGCCCAGCACACGGCGCGCTGCACCACGTAGAGCTCCGGGTGCCCGACCTCGTCCTCGAACAGTCCCCGGCCCTCACCGCCGACCGGCACGAGCGTTGCCGTCCGGGGCTGAACCACCTCGCGTTCCATGTCGAAAACGCCTCCACGGTCGAGGAGCCGGGCCGCCGAGGCGGCCCGGCACGGTTGGCGCCCGATGTTCCCCGACCTGCACCCCCGCGCCGGCGGCGAACAGCACGACGCGGCCTGCCCGGAGAACAGCGACGGCTTCGAGGTCGGGCTCGTCGCGCTCAGCCGGTGCCGCCTCCCCCCGACGCGGCCCGGACGGCCTCGCCCACGCGGGCCGGGGAGGTGCGCCAGGGGGCGCCGTGGCCGGGGAGCACCCAGGACGCCGACAGGTCGGCGATCCGGTCCAGGGACGCGAGCGCCAGGGCCGGGTCGTCGGTGAAGGGCGCGGGCTGCGGGCCGGTGCGCCCGGTGAGGACGTGCCGGGTGGTCAGCGCGTCCCCGACGGCGAGCGCGTCGGCGAGCGGGACGTGCACCGCCACGCTGCCCGGGGAGTGTCCGGGCATTCCCACGATCACCGGGCTGCCGGGCAGGTCCAGCACGTCACCGTCGGCGACCTCGGTGACGGCGCCGAGGTGACGCGTGCGCAGGGCGTTCTTCCGGAGGGAGAGGCCGAGGAAGCCGAGCGCGGGGCCCGGCCGCCACGGGCCCAGCGCGACCTCGGGCTTCGCGCCCGTCCGCGCGCGGTCGGCGTCGGCGGCGTGGACGAACACCGGTACGCCGTGCGCGACGCGCAGGCGCTCGGCGAAACCGATGTGGTCGGAGTCGCCGTGGGTCAGCACGAGGCCGCGGACGTCCTCGACGGACTTGCCGAGGGAGCGGAGCTCCGACCGGAGGTCCCGCCAGTGGCCGGGCAGACCGGCGTCGATGAGCGTGACGCCCTCGGGGGTGTCGATGAGGTAGCACGCCACGAGGTCGTTCCCGAGGCGGTGCAGGTGGGGCGCGAGTTTCACGGTTTCTCCCGGTGGGGCGGAACACGGGGACGGTGGGGGTCAGTTCGCCGTGCAGGCCCGCGCGATCAGGACGTCCTGCTCGGCGGTGCCGCCGGAGACGCCGACCGCGCCGAGGAACCGGCCGGCCGGGTCGGTGACCGGGAGGCCGCCGCCGATCGAGACCAGGCCGCCGTTGGTCCACTCGATGCCGTAGCAGGGCCCGCCCGGAGCGGAGAGGCCGCCGAGCATGCCGCTGGGCGCCCGGAACAGCGCGGCGGTGCGTGCCTTGCGCAGCGCGATGTCGATCGAGCCGAGCAGGGCGCCGTCCATCCGGACGAAGTGCAGCAGGTGGCCGCCGGCGTCGACGACGGCCAGGTTCACCGCCAGGCCGAGACCGGACGCGGCGGCGAGGCCCGCCTCGGCGCGGCGGACGGCGTCCCGCAGGGTCAGCGTGGTGAGCGTGGTTTCGGACACGGGAACTCCCGGGAGATCGAGGAAGGTTGGACGTCTTCACCCTCCTCCCGGGCCCGTGGCGGTTCCAGGGTCGGCCACACCCAGGAACCGTACTCCCGCCGTCCGCGACAATCACCACCATGGACGGACACGGGGACAGCGGCGACGGGCGCGGACACGCGGGCGGGCGTACGGATGGGCGTACGGGCGGACACGCGGGCGGGCGTACGGGCGGGCGCGGCGGCGGGCGCCCGCGTGGCGGCCCGCTCGGGGAGTTCCTGCGGAGGAAGCGGGCCGCCCTCACCCCGGCCGAGGTGGGACTGCCCGACAGCGGCCGGTTCCGGCGCGTCCCGGGGCTGCGCCGCGAGGAGGTCGCCCAGCTCGCGGACGTCGGCGTGGACCACTACACCCGGCTCGAACAGGGACGCAGCACCGGCGTGTCGGAGGCCGTACTGGCGGCCGTCGGCCGGGCCCTGCGGCTGAACCGGGACGAACTCGCCTACCTGCATGCCCTGGCCCGCCCGTCCGGCCCCCGGCCCGGCCGGACCGGGACCGGCCCTCGACCCCGCCACCCGGGCGCTGCTGGACGGACTGGGCACCGCCCCCGCGCTGGCGCTCGGGCCGCGCAACACGATCCTCGGCTGGAACGCCGCGGCCACCGCGCTCTTCCTCGACTTCGCCGAACTCCCGCCCCGGGAAAGGACCATGGTGCGGCTGCTGTTCCTCGAACCGGAGTTCCGGAACCGCTACGCCGACTGGCCGGCCGCCGCCGAGGACGCCGTCGCCCGGCTGCGCCTGCAACTCGCCGAGCGGCCGGGGGACGGGGAGTTGCACCGGCTGGTGGCCGAACTCGCCGAACGGGACGCCGACTTCCGCCGGCTGTGGGCGGGCCACGCCGTCAAGGGCGCCGACCGGGGACGCAAGGCGTACCTCCACCCGCTGGTGGGCCGCTTCGAACTCGACTGGCAGGCACTGACGTTCAACGCCCAGCAGGACCGGTCGCTGGTGGTGTGGACGGCCCCGCCGGGCAGCCCCGCCGAGCAGGCGCTGCACTTCCTGTGCGCCTGGGCGGGCCGGCGGTCGGTGGAACGCTGACCGGCCCGCGCCGCGGTCCTCCCGCGCCGAGACGGACGTCGAGCCCGGTCACCGTCCCGGATCGGCGGGGCGCTGCCGTCCGCACGGGACGGGGCGCCGGCTGTCGGCCGCCGGCTACCGGCCGTCGGCTGCCGGCCGTTCGGGGCGCCGGTACGCTCTGCGCCGTGACGCGTCCGGCGGTCGGCGGCCGCGCGGGGGCGGGGGACGGACAGGCGGGAGAGGGAGAGATGACCAGGAGCACCATCGGCAGCAGGTGGTTCCGGCGCCAACCGGCGTCGGGCGGTCCGGCCACCCGGCGGCTGGTCTGCCTGCCGCACGCGGGCGGCGCCGCCGGCGCCTTCCACGGCTGGGCGGAGCACCTCGGTGCCGGGGTGGAGCTGCTGGCGGCCTGCTACCCCGGCCGACAGGAGCGGCTCGACGAGGAGTGCCTCACCAGCATGGAGGAGCTCGCCGACGCGGTCACCGCGGCGCTGCTGCCCTTCCTGGACCTGCCGGTGCACCTGTTCGGCCACAGCATGGGCGCCACGCTCGGCTACGAGGTGGCGCTGCGGCTGGAGCGGGAGCACGGCGTCCGCCCGGCCGGCCTGCACGTCTCCTCCCGCAAGGCGCCGCACCGGATCACCCGGAACCCCGCGCACCTGGGCACCGACCAGGAGATCGTGGCCGAACTGCACGCGCTGGGCGGCACCGAGACGCGGCTGCTCGACGACCCGGACCTCTTCGAGCTGCTGATGCCCGCGATCCGGGCCGACTTCCGGATCGTCGGCAGCTACCCGGCCCGGCCGGTGCGGCGGCTGGGCTGCCCGGTGTCCGGCTACGTGGGCGACCGGGACGCCGGAGTCACCCCGGCCGACATGGCGGCCTGGGCGGACGCCGGGACCGGCCCGTTCGACCTGCGGGTGTTCCCGGGCGGCCACTTCTACCTGGCCGAGCACCGGGAGGCCCTGGTGCGCGACCTCGCCGCCCGGATCGGGTGACCCACGGGTCACCGCGGTCCGGGCGTCCGGGCGTCCGGGCGTCCGGGAGGACGTCAGGCGAGGGGTGTCAGGTGAGGGGGCGTCAGGTGAGGGCCGGGTCGAGGGTGTCGAGGGACTGCAGGATCTGTTCGACGCTCTGCTTGGCGTCGCCGAAGAGCATGCCGGTGTTGTCGCGGAAGAACAGCGGGTTCTGCACGCCCGCGTAGCCGGAGGCCATCGAGCGCTTGAAGACGACGACGTGCTCGGCCTCCCAGACCTTGAGGACCGGCATGCCGGCGATCGGGCTGGCGGGGTCGTCCAGGGCGGCCGGGTTGACGGTGTCGTTGGCGCCGATGACCAGGACGACGGAGGTGTGCGCGAAGTCGTCGTTGATCTCGTCCATCTCGAGGACGACGTCGTAGGGGACCTTCGCCTCGGCGAGCAGCACGTTCATGTGGCCGGGCAGGCGCCCGGCCACCGGGTGGACGCCGAAGCGGACCTCCACGCCGCGTTCGCGCAGCCGGCGGGTGAGGTCGGCGACGGGGTGCTGGGCCTGGGCGACGGCCATGCCGTAGCCGGGGGTGATGATCACGGACTTGGCGGCGGCCAGGAGTTCGGCGGTCTCCCGGGCGCTGATCTCGTGGTGCTCGCCCTGCTCGGCGTCGCCGCTCGCCGGGGCCTCGATGCCGAAGCCGCCCGCGATGACGGACAGGAAGGACCGGTTCATCGCCTTGCACATGATGTACGAGAGGTAGGCGCCGGAGGAGCCGACCAGCGCGCCGGTGACGATCAGCAGGTTGTTGTCGAGCAGGAAGCCCGCGGCGGCCGCCGCCCAGCCCGAGTAGCTGTTGAGCATGGAGACCACCACCGGCATGTCGCCGCCGCCGATCGAGGCGACCAGGTGCCAGCCGAGCAGCAGGGCCAGCGCGGTGACGGCGACCATCAGGCCGAGCGAGGGCGAGGCGGTGAACCAGGCGGTGAGCACGGCGAAGGCGCCGAGCGCGCCCAGGTTGAGCGCGTTCTTGCCGGGCAACACCAGCGGGCGGGAGGCGATCTTGGCGGAGAGCTTGAGGTAGGCGACGACCGAGCCGGTGAAGGTGACGGCGCCGATGAAGATGCCGATGAACACCTCGGCGTGGTGGATGGTCAGCAGGTCGGCGGTGACGGCGCGCTGGGCGTCGCCGTGCCGTTCCACCTCCAGGTAGCTGTTCCAGCCGACCAGGACGGCGGCCAGGCCGACGAAGCTGTGCAGGACGGCGATCAGCTCCGGCATCTGCGTCATCTCGACCCGGCGGGCCCGCCACAGGCCGGCCGCGGCGCCGAGCGCCATCGCGAGCAGGATCAGCGCGACGGCGCCCGCGCTGATCGTGCGGGAGGCGACCACGACCGTGGCGGTCAGCGCGAGGGCCATGCCGGCGATGCCGTAGACGACGCCGGCCCGGGAGGTGCGGTGCTGGGAGAGGCCGGCCAGGCTGAGGATGAACAGCAGGGCGGCGACCAGGTCCGCGGCGTGCGCGGCGGTGAGGGACGTCATCTCGGCTCAGCCTTTCGAGAACATGCTCAGCATGCGGCGGGTGACGGCGAAGCCGCCGAAGACGTTCACGCTGGTCAGCAGGATCGCCACGGAGGACAGCACGGTGACCAGGGTGCTCTCGTGCCCGATCTGCAGCAGGGCGCCGACCACGACGATGCCGGAGATCGCGTTGGTGACCGACATCAGCGGCGTGTGCAGGGCGTGGTGGACCTTGCCGATCACGTAGTAGCCGATCACCACGGCCAGTGCGAACACCGTGAAGTTCTCGGCCAGTTGGGGCGGGGCGAAGGCCACCAGCAGGAACAGCGCGAGCATCCCGGCGCCGATCAGGCCGAACCGGACGGCGGGGGCGAGCCGCCTGTCCGGCGCCGGCGGCGCGGCCGGGGGAGCGGCGGGCGCGGCCGCGGGCGCGGCCGAGACGGCGACCGGCGGGGGCGGCCAGGTGGTCGCGCCGTCCCGGACGACCGTCACGGCGCGCTGCACCGCGTCCTCGAAGTCGATCGCCAGCTGCCCGTCCTTGCCGGGGGTGAGCAGCTTCAGCAGGTTCACCAGGTTGGTGCCGAACAGCTGTGACGCCTGCGCGGGCAGCCGGGAGGCCAGGTCGGTGTAGCCGATCAGGGTCACCCCGTGGTCGGTGACCACGGTGCGGCCCGGCACCGTCCCGGCGACGTTGCCGCCCTGGGCGGCCGCCATGTCGACGACCACGCTGCCCGGCTTCATCGCCGCCACGTCCTCGGCGGTGAGCAGCTTCGGCGCGGGGCGGCCGGGGATCAGCGCGGTGGTGATCACGATGTCCACGTCCGCGGCCTGGGCCCGGTAGAGCGCGGCGGCGGCCCGGTCGTAGTCCGCCGAGGTGGCCTTCGCGTACCCGTCGGTGCTCGCCTCCTGCTCCGCCCGCACCGCCAGGTACTCGCCGCCCAGCGACTTGACCTGGTCGGCGACCTCGGGCCGCGGGTCGGTGGCCCGGACGATCGCGCCCAGGCTGGAGGCGGCGCCGATCGCGGCCAGCCCGGCCACGCCCGCGCCCGCCACCAGCACCTTCGCCGGCGGCACCTTGCCCGCCGCGGTGACCTGCCCGGTGAAGAACCGGCCGAAGGCGTGCGCCGCCTCGATCACCGCCCGGTACCCGGCGATGTTGGCCATCGAGCTGAGCACGTCCATCGACTGCGCCCGGGAGATCCGCGGCACCGCGTCCAGCGACAGCGCCGTCACCCCGCGCTCCGCCAGCGCGGCCAGCAGCTCCGGGTGCTGGGCGGGCGCCAGCAGGCCCACCAGGGTGGCGCCCGCGCGCAGCCGGTCCAGCTCGGCGTCCGAGGGCGCGTTCACCTTCAGCACCACGTCCGCCGCCCAGGCGTCCCCGGTGGCGGCGCCCGCCGCCGCGTACGCCGCGTCGTCGAAGCCGGAGGCCGCGCCGGCCCCCGGCTCGACGACCACGTCGTAGCCGAGGGCCAGCAGGCCGCGCACGGTGGCCGGGGTCGCCGCCACCCGGGTCTCCCCGGGTGCGGACTCGGCGACCACGCCGACCCGTTGGGGCGGGCGGGGAGAGGAGTCGTATCCAGACATCGCTCGTTCTCTCTCGTCGGAGGAGGTGGTGCCGGACGTGTTCCGTGACGGGGGGAAGTACTTCCCCCGGTCGCAGGAACCTAGACTTCCGACCCCTCCCGGCAGAACAGGGCGAATGGTGAAATGTGTCACCGCAACTCCCACCGACCGGAGTAGAACGGGCCCTTCGGAGCGGGCCCCGCAGGTGGGGGCGGGAACGCGGCGGAGGTTGCGGTCGGATAACAACCCGAGACGTTTGTGGTCGGACTTTGATCGGAAGTTGACCGGGTTTCTTTCCCGCCTGATGGGCCGCACATGGATGCTCGGTGAACAAATCGGACGCAGACCAGGTGAAATGACCGGAAGGTCCGATCCTGCCGCGCCGCCGGCCTCCCCGGGAGGTCCGGACGGCCGGGGTCCGGTACGGGATTGGCTCGAACGTGCCCTAGCATGGCCGTGCTCTCCGTCCTGGGGAAACGGACTGCCTCGCCGCCTGGGTGCGTATCGGCGTGCGACTCCTCTTACGTCCACCATGGAGTTATCGCCATGACTCGTCTCCGGCGTCGGCTGGTTGACCTCGCTGTTTTCGCCGTCGCGCTGGCGCTGCTCGCCATGCTGGCAGGCATTTTCGAGATCGACTCGGGCAAACTCTCCGGATCGCCGCACTACGTGTGGCAGGTGCAGTCCTGGCTGGACGGCCACTTCGACCTGGGCCCGAGTCCGGGCCCGCAGGTGGTCGACGACAAGATCACCGTGAACGGCCACTACTACCTGATGTACCCGCCGCTCCCGTCCCTGCTCATGCTGCCCTTCGTGTGGCTGATGGGCGACGGCTTCAGCGACATCTGGTTCACCTGGGGAGTGGCGGCGCTCAACGTGGTGCTGGTGTTCCGCACCCTGGAGGTGCTGCGGCACCGCCGGATCACCCGGCGCAGCACGCTGGAGAACCTCGTCCTGGCCGCGGTCTTCGGCTTCGGCACGATCTCGCTCTGGCTGTCGCTGGGCGGGAAGGTCTGGTTCACCGGACAGCTGATGAGCACCACCGCGATCCTCCTGGTGCTGCACAGCACGGTCTGCCGCCGCTGGTGGCTGGCCTGGCTGGGCGTCGGCCTGACCGCGCTGACCCGCACCACCGAGGTGGCCGTCGGCATCGTCCCGGCCCTGGTGTACCTCCGCGACCTGGGCGTGGGCCGCCGCACCGCCGGGCGGTGGAACTTCCGCCCCGCCAGGTGGCCCTCGCTGCGCGAGATCGCGGCCACCGTCGTTCCGCTCGCGATCTGCGGCGCGATCCTGCTGGCCCGCAACAAGCTGTACTTCGGCAGCGTCACCAGCACCGGCTACGACATCCACACGGCCAACGACGTGCGCGTCTTCCCGTACGGCCTGATGAACTGGCACTACGTCTGGCCGAACTTCGTCATCGACTTCCTGCGCTTCCCCGACTTCCACTTCACCGGCGTCAACGACGCCCACCCGGTGATGGACCTGCGGGGCGACGGCATGGGCACCAGCATCTTCTTCAGCACCCCGCTGATGCTGCTGTTCCTGGTCACCTCGCAGGGCAAGGCGGCCGACCGCTGGATGCGGACCGTGATGTGGACCGGCACCGCAGCCCTGTTCCTGCCGGTCATCATGTTCCAGGCGGCCGGCTACTTCCAGGTCGGCGCCCGCTACCTGCTCCCGATCTACCCCACGCTGTTCCTGCTGCTGGCGATGCGCGCCGAACGGATCGGCGCCCGCTGGCTGGTGCTCGGCGGCCTGGGGATCTTCAGCAACGTCCTGCTGGCGAAGGCGTTCTGGTCCGGACCTCCGTCCAGCCAGTTCGCCTGGACCACCGCCGGGATCGTCACCGCGGTGTGCGTCCTGGCCTACTGGCTGCTGGCCTTGACCGGCCGGACCCCCGCCCCCACGGGCGGCGACGGGCCGGCCACGGACGACGGCCCCGCGGCACACCGCGACGGCCTCCACGGCGTCGAGGCCGGCACCCGCCCCGGCGCGGGCCCCGTACCGTCCCCCTGAACCCCGACTGCTTCCCGAACCCCCGTACATCACATCGTCACCCACCCACAGACGGTCCTCCCGTGAGGACCACGAACCGAGGATCTGGTCAGACATGGAATCCAGCAGCAACCCGGACGAGCCCAAGCCGGCGACGGTGGTCATCGGAGCCGGCCCCGCCGGTCTGACCGCTGCGTACGACCTCACGAAGCACGGCTTCCCGGCCCAGGTCTTCGAAGCCGACGACGTCGTCGGCGGCATATCCCAGACCGCGGAGCGCGACGGCTGGCGCTTCGACATCGGCGGCCACCGCTTCTTCACCAAGGTCGCCGCCGTGGAGGCCCTCTGGCACGAGATCCTCCCCGACGAGGACTTCCTGCTGCGCCCGCGGATGAGCCGGATCTTCTACCGCGGCCAGCTCTTCGACTACCCGCTGAAGGCGGGCAACGCGCTCAAGGGCCTCGGCGTGTTCGAGGCCGTGCGCTGCATCGGCTCGTACTTCTGGGCCCGGGTGCGCCCGCCGAAGGACCAGTCGCACTTCGAGGGCTGGGTCACCGCCCGCTTCGGCCGCCGGCTGTTCTCGATCTTCTTCAAGACCTACACCGAGAAGGTGTGGGGCATGAAGACCACCGAGCTCCAGGCCGACTGGGCCGCGCAGCGGATCAAGAACCTGTCGCTGATGGCCGCGATCAAGAACGCGGTGCTGCCGAGCCGGAACCAGAAGGACATCACGTCCCTCATCGAGGAGTTCCAGTACCCGAAGTACGGTCCGGGCATGATGTGGGAGACCGCGACCGACAAGGTCCGCGCCCAGGGCGGCACGGTCGAGATGAAGACCCGCGTCGAGAAGGTCTACTGGGAGCAGGGCAAGGGCGCGGTCTCCGTCGCCGTGACCGGCCCCGACGGCGAGGTCTCGCAGGTCCCGGCCGAGCACGTGGTGTCCTCCACCCCGATCTCGCACCTGGTCCGGATCATGGAGCCGGCCGCGCCGGCCGAGGTGATCGAGGCCGCGAACAACCTGCGCTACCGCGACTTCCTCACCGTCGCCCTGGTCGTCCCGGAGAAGGACGGCTTCCCGGACAACTGGATCTACATCCACAGCCCGGGCGTCAAGGTCGGCCGCATCCAGAACTTCGGCTCCTGGTCGCCGTACCTGGTCAAGGAAGGCCGCACCTGCCTCGGCCTGGAGTACTTCGTCAACGAGGGTGACGAGCTCTGGAACATGACCGACGAGGAGCTGGTCAAGCTCGGCACCGCCGAACTGGAGCAGCTGGGCCTGACCAAGCCGGGCAGTGTCGAGGTCGGCTACGCGGTGCGCATCCACAAGGCGTACCCGATCTACGACGACCGCTACCAGGCGTCCCTGGACGTCATCCGGGCCTGGCTGGCCGAGGCCGTGCCGAACGTGCACCCGATCGGGCGCAACGGCATGCACCGGTACAACAACCAGGACCACTCGATGATGACCGCGCTGCTGACCGCGGAGAACATCCGCACCGGCTCCACCCACGACGTGTGGGAGGTCAACGTCGAGGAGGAGTACCACGAGGAGGGCGGCGACTCCAAGCGCTCCACCCCCGCGGGCACCGGCCGCGACGCGCCGTTCACGCCGCGCCGGGACGCGGACGAGCGCACCTCCGCCTGAACCCGCCACCGGGCCGGGCCGAACCCGGCCCGGCCCGGTGCGGGTCGCCCCGGCAGCGCCTTAGCACTGACTGACCGTCAGTGCCCCCTGCCACGCTGCCTCCCATGACCAACCACACCACCGCCGCCCCGCGGCGCACCGACTGGCACACCACCCACCTCGGCAGCCAGCCCATCCCCGTCCACTGCGGCCGCCTCGCCTACGACATCGATCTCGGCGAATGGGAGTGCGCCTGGTGCGACGACCGCGTCCACGTCCGCGACGTCCCCGACTGGCCGCACCCCACCAGGGCCCCGCACTGACCGACGGACGGGTCGGGCCCGGTCACCAGCACGGCGCACCGGCAACCGGGGTCGATAGCCCGCCGGAAGCGGACCGCCACGGGTGGCTCCTGCCACGGCAGTCTGGTCAGCTGCGGCCACTCCCGCACCCACCGTTCCCGCATCCACCGTGCGGCTCTTCGCCTCGTCCAGGCTCCCGCCGCCGTCCAGGGCCAGGCCCGCGCGCGGCTGGTCGCGGTGAAGGAGCAGACGGCGTCGGCCGGGTCCCGGTACGGGCGATCTCCCTGCCCCACTTCTCCGGGTGCCACAGGTGCCCCCGGTCCTGGCTGCGCGGTTCCGGTCCGACGCCGGGGTCCGCCACCGCCGCCAGGCACTTCCCGATCACCGCGTCCCCGGCCCCCCACGGCCGACCGGTGCATCGCACGGCGGACCACCGTTGCCCGGAGCGGAGTCGACGGCGCGGCGGACCGCCCTCCGACGCGTCACGGGCGGCCCGACCCGTCGGCTTCCGCGGCCCCGCCGTCCGGGGAGTCCCCGGCGCGCGACGAACGGAGCCGGCGCACCGCGTGGGGCGGCAGGAGCGGGTTGTCGGCCGGGGACGCCCAGTCGAACCGGCCGCGGACGCGGCGCAGGCGGGCGGCGGCGCGGCCGGCCCCGGCGGGGTCCGCCTGCGCGCGGTCCCGGAGGGCTCCGTCGACGACGGCGCCCAGTGGCGCGTCGGGGGCCTTGCGCCAGCGCTTCGGCCGCCGCCCGCCCAGGCGCTCCTCGACGGCGCCGGCCCGGACGCCGTCCGGCGGCCCCAGGAGCGCCGCCAGCGCGGTCTGGGCGCGGCGCCGGTTGGCGCTGTTGGGGAACCGCTTGTTGCGCCGGATGTTCTTGCGCGAACTCTTGTCGTTCTCGCCGTAGTCGTTGCGCCCGTCCCTGAGGTAGCTCAGCCGCTTCTTCTCCTGCGGTGTCCTGCGCTTCACCGTACCTGCGCCCCCTCCGGCTCCGGGAGCGCCAGGCTAGTGGCGGGCGGGCGCCCGGACCACTGGTTTCGACGCGGCCGGGGCCGCCCCGGGTGGGGCGGCGAGGCGGCCGGGCAGTGCCGCAGTGGGCAGGGTGAGCGCGTCGGTGACCCACTGGGGCTCGACGGGGAAGGCGTCGAACGCCCGCTGGATCACCGGTAGCGAGGTAGCGATGTAGCGAGGCGGCGAGGTGGCGACCGGTAGGTGTGCGGCGAACCGCACCCACGCGGGCGAGCAGGATCGTCAGGCGGGTCTGCCGTGCGCCTCTCGGGCCGGGGGCGGGCAGGAGGGGACCGGACCGGCCGCGGGCGGCCGGTCCGTGAGCAGGAGGATTCTGGTCCGCACGCTGCCCGTCCGGCCCGTCGCGGCCCCCGGCCTGAGCGCTGTGCCTCTGCTTTCCGCTGTTCCTCCGTCCGCCGGACAGCGGGTCATCGGGTCAGGAAGCGGCTGGGTTCCCCGTGCCAGGTGACGGCGAGTGCGTCGCGGGCACGGGTGCTGGCGACGAAGAGCATCGAGCGGGCCTTGCGCAGTTCCCGACGGTAGCGTGCAGGGTCCCGTTCGCTCAGGTGGTCGACCTGTTCGGCGCGAGGCAGCAGGTCCCTGGTGGCGCCCGCGATCAGGACGCGCTGGTACTCGAGCCCCTTGAACCGGTGCATGGTGCCCACGTGGATGTCGCCGTCGCCGCGCGGGCCGTCGGCGGTCAGCTCGGCGTAGGTGAGGTCGGCGCGGGTGGCGAGGTGGTACATCATCTGGCTGACCATGTCGCGGTCGGGGACCGCGACCGCGATCAGGCCGCGGGTGTTACGGCGGTTGCCGTTCTCGTCGACGGCGAGTTCGTTCCGCCATCCGCGCAGCAGGGCCGCCACACCATCGAGTTCGTCCTCCCACGTGGGGTAGCCGTGGAGTTCCGGGACCGGGCCGCTGAGTACGGACCGGTAACCGGTGAGGGTGTCCCTGCCCTCGTCCAGGTCGTCGTAGGTCTCGTCGGCGACCACGGTCCTGGCATGGGCGAGGATCTGCCGGGTGGTGCGGTAGCTCAGTGAGAGGCGGGAGGAGCGGCCGCGGATGTTGACGCCCAGGGTGCTGAGGGTCACTTGGTTGTCGGAGATGCGCTGGTGGGCGTCGCCGGCCAGGAACAGGTCGTTGGGACCGGAGGCCACCATGGCGCGCAGCATCTTCCAATGGGCGGCGCGCAGGTCCTGGGCCTCGTCCACGACGATGTGCCGGTAGCGGTGCTTGAGGTGGGCCGGGGTCGCCTCCGCGTCCCGGTGGATCAGCTCGCGGCCGTCGACCTGTGCCTGGTAGGCGAGGCGGGCCTCGATCCGGTCGGCCCGTTCCCGCTCGAAGCGCGCGGCCCGTTCGGCGGCCTGTCCCCAGGTCTCGATGCCCCGGCGGTTCAGACGGGTGGTGAACTCGTCGAGGATCTTCCAGACCTCCGCGCGTTCGGGCCGGGTGAGTGCGCGCCCGCGGCCCAGCCGGCGGGCCTGGAAGTAGGCGGCGCGGGTGCCGACGGAGTGGGCGAGGAGGACCTGCTCCCACTCCTCGATGAGGAACTCCGGTTCCCACCGGGAACCGAGATCCAGTTCGGCGAGTACTTCGCGCAGTTCGGCGGCTGCGGCGCGGTCCTCGACGAGGCGCTTAGAGCGCCCGGCGAGGGTGTTCTCGCTGACCACCTTGTGGGCGAGCTGGTCGATGTGGGCGATCTCGACACGGTTGAACAGGGCCGGGTCGTCGATGAGTTCGGACAGACGCTCGGCCAGGTCGGCGGCGAGGTTCTTGGTGAGAGTGGTCAGCAGGATCGGCTTGTCGTGGCCGGCGGGGAGACGGCGGACGAGGTGGTTGATGCGGTGCAGAGCGACGATCGTCTTGCCGGTACCGGGGCCGCCGGACACCCGGGCCGGGCCGCTGAAGTCGCGATCGACCAGCCGGGCTTGGGAGGGGTGCAGGAAGACCTTCCAGGCATGGAAGTCACCGTCCTCCAGGATGGTGCGCAGGGCATCGTCGACCGTGGTGACCGTGGTGCGGGACAGGGCCGCGTCGAAGTCCTCCGGGTCGATCTCGGCGCCGACCGCGGCTGGCGAGGTGATCTCCGCGCGAACCTCGTCCGGGCTGTAGCCGGCCGCCAGGCCGTACAGGACGTCCTTGGAGAGCAGGGGCGCGTCCGCGAGCAGCCGGTCGAGTTCTTCCGCCAGCGTGAGGGTCAGCGCGACGGTGATCAGCGGTTCGGCGACGCCGAGTTCGCGCAGCAACTGGGGAGAGTATCCGGCGAGCAGGGGGCGTGCCTCGGCCACGGGCGCGGTGAAGGGCAGCGGGGAGAGGGCCCGTTCCCCGTCCGGCTCCGCCGGGGTGAGCGCGATCCCCGCTCGGCGCAGGGCGTCGGCACCGACCACGGACAGGTCGATGAACTCGATCTCGCCGGAGACCCGGTTGATCGCGACGCTGGTCTGCTCGTAGACGTCGCGGCGGTGGCGGACCGCGATGACCAGCCAGCTCTCGTCCCCGTCCGGTGCGGTGCCGGCGCGTACCAGCAGCGCCCGGTAGGAGTCGTCGACGCGCGCGGAGTAGACGCGTGAGTCGCCCTTGAGCTGCTTGAGCTGGAGCCCGTTGCCGCGAGGGTTCTCGCGGAAGCGGTGGGTGAAGTCGTAGAACTTCGCTTTGACCGAGCTGTCGAGCTTGTACAGCTCCTGTTCGGCCTTCAGGTAGAGGTTGAGCTGAACGGTCATCGTGTGCTGTTTCTCCGGAGCGCGGGGGTCAGGTCTGGGGCGCGGCGTCGGGAAGCGCGGCGGTGAGCTCGTCCAGGCGTTCCAGCCAGACGCCGGCGCTGTGCGCCGTCCATCCCGCGTCGCGGTAGGCGGCCTCCCGGCGTTCGGCCTCCTCATGGGTGGTGACGTCGTGCTGATCGGCGAGTACGGCCACCTTGATGTCGGGGCCGATCCAGGCGAAGTCGGCCGGCCAGCCGCCTTCTTCGAGCTCGTACCCGAAGACCGGTGCGGCCTTGCCGTGGGAGGCCAGTGCGCGGGCGAGTTCCAGATGGGCCGTTTCGGTGCGGGGGTCGAGCAGCGGGATGATCTCCTGCGCCCAAGCCGGGTCGGTGCGGACCTCCGCCTCCTGCTGCGGTGTTCCGTCGGGTTCGGTCCCGGCCACGGTGGAGCCCTCGGCCCCGGCAGCGGTGTCGGTTTCGGACGTGAGGAGACCGAGGATGTCCTTGTCGCCACGGATCTGCAGGTGCGCGAGGACCTGTTCCATGGTGACGGCGCCCTTCAAGCCGATCCGCTGACCGAGGTCGGACGGCAGAGGAGCCTGACCCGACAGGCCCATCAGGCGCAGGGCCCGCTCCGCGGGCTGGAGCGCGGACTCGGGTTCCCGGGCGATGCGCAGCGCCTTGAGCAGGCCGTCGCGGACGGCGAGGAAGACGTGGTCGCCCTCGACCGCCTCCAGCTGGAGGAGCAGGGGCCGCAGTGACCCGAACAGCGGCTGGTTGGCCCAGGAAACCGTGACGGTGCCCGCCTGGTGGGTGAGTTCGACCTTGCCACCGGGGGAGAGGCCGAGGTGAGCGGCGAACCCGGCCGGCACGGGGAATCCGGAGCCGCGAGTGTGCTCCCGGGTGATGTCGATGCGGTAGACCCAGGTCTTGTCGGTCCAGAAGCAGCGGCGGGTCCGGGAGATGTCCCGTTGCGGCTGGTAGTCGTCAGAGGCGGACTCGGTGGCGGCGAGGCGGACCCAGCCGCGTCGGTGGCGCTCGAAGGCAACGCCGCTCAGGTACACCTGGATCGACTTCTCGGAGACGTCGAACCGGCCGCACAGCGCTGCCACGATGTCCTCGGACCGGGCTTCCCCGCCGGCTGCTTCCAACTCACGCACGATCATCTCGCGGATGCCCAGGTACTCGGTACCGCCCCAGCGGCGGAGTCCGTAGCGGTCGCGGTCGGTGCGCAGGAAGCGCGGGTCGGACTGGAGCTGGTTGCGGAGGCTGGACGGGCTGGTCCCGTCGGCGAGCCGCAGGTTCAGCTCGTCACTGGACAGGGGCTCGCCGGCCAGCGCGAGGATCGCTTCGGCGCGCTCGTTCACATTGCGCCCCCACAGCAGCAGGTGGTCCTCGACGATCCGGAAACCGCCCAGGTCCTCCAACCAGGCTTCGGCGTCCGACCCGTCCACTCCGACCTCCGCCAGCACCTCCGGTACCTCGGCCCACCGCAGGGGCCCTCCGGCCAGGCGCTCGGCCAGTGCGCTACGGGTCCGTCCCTGGCAGGCGTCCAGCCCGTCGGCGGGGACCAGCCAGCGGCCCTGCCAACGGTGTTCAGGCAGGACGCAGGCGATGACCTGCCACAGCGGCACGTCCAGACCGGGCACGGCATCCGGGTGCCGGTGGTGGACATCCTCCAGCCGGCGGACGGAGGAGACCGGCCCGAGCAGCCGGGTGACGGCCCGCAGGTGGTCGGCCATCGGCGCGCCGGCAGCACTGTCGAGCCAGCTGCGCAAGGTGCGTTCCGCGGTGAGCTGGACCTGCCGGATCCGTTCCTTGGTCACGTCGAACCGCTCGCCCAGCACGTCCAGGGGGACCCGCGTGGAGGAGAACATCCGGGCTCCGGCGATGGCACGCTCGCGTTCGTTCCACGAATCGACCAGTGCCGCGAGGGCCTGCAGCGGGTTCTTCAGCAGTTCCGGCTCGGCCCCGGGCGCAGTCGACTCCGGGAGGACAGCGGTGTTCTCGGCCACCGGCGGCTCGGAGGCGGGCACGGTGTCGAGATCGGTCCGGACCGGCTCGGCTTCCGCAGCTCCGTCCTGCGCGGGTTCGGGCGTGACCGGCGGGGTGCTGGTCCAGTCGAGGAGGGCCCGCACGGCCTGTTGGAGATCGGACGGCGTGTCCTGGGGGAGCGCGCGGAGCAGCTGTTCGACCAGTGCGGCAAGCCCGGTGCCGGGGGTTCCGGGCCGCACCTCACCATCGGGCGCGGCGAGGTTGCGGCCGCCGACAAGGAAGGGGCGCAACTGGGCGTGCACCAGTACGGCGAGCCGTTCGTCGTCCCCAGCGGTCGGTACTTCCGCGATGGCCTCCTCCACCGTCGTGTTCAGATCGCGTTCCTGCCCCTCCGGGCAGAAAGGCAGGTGCGGCATCGCCGACCGGAGCGTCAGATGGGGCCAGAGCACGCGCAGGGCATGGGTGCTCAGTCGCGCGACCGTGTCGGGCGTGGCCGTGGCGACGGCGTCCGCCAACGGGGTGTCGGTCCACCAGCGGGCCGGCAACCGCGGATCTGCCAGGAGTTCCGCCAGCCGACGCGGATCACCCCAGCGGAAGGCGGGCAGCAGGTCGACCAGGACCCCGCCGGCTGAGGACCGCCCACTGCTCTCGAACGTCACGGTTGCGTCCACTTCCCCACGTCTCATGTGCTGCTGACACCCGCCGCACTCGGGCGGGTGCTGTGGAA
>NZ_JBHUWH010000122.1:0-18636 GCF_042670125.1 Kitasatospora sp. NPDC057198
CCCATGGGGAAGGTGCGGCGGGCCGTCCGTTCGTGGCGGTGCGTCAGCCCAGGCTGTTGTAGATGGTGTTCAGCAGCGTGGAGCTGTCGTCGTCGTTCTCCAGGGCGAAGGCGAACATGCCGCCCAGGCCCTTGTTCTTCGCGTACGCGGCGCGGGCCTGGATGGCCTTCGGGTCGTCACCCGTCCAGAAGTTGGTGCCGTCGTAGACCCAGGTGCTCTCGGTCACCGGGTCCCAGTGGGTGTTCTGGGCGGTGAGGGTGAGCTCGCGCCAGCTGGCCAGGCCGGCCTCCTGGCTGCCCGGCTTGGCCGGGGTGGCGCCGGTGGCCTTCTGGTACAGGCCGTAGTTGTTGCCGGCCTGGACGCCGGTCCAGCCGCGGAAGTAGAACGGGATGCCGAGGATGATCTTGTTGGACGGGAAGCCGCCCTTGATCCCGTACTCCGGCAGGCCGGTGGTGTACGCGGCCAGCGTGGTGTCCACGTTGTACTTGGCGGTGCCGGGGGCGATCGGCGTGGTCGGGTCGGCCGGGCTGTCGTGCAGCGGGTCCTGGAGGTTGGTCGGACCGGTGGCGTCCCACGAGCCGTGCATGTCGTACGTCATGATGTCGGCGTAGTCCAGGTACGAGCCGATCTTGTCGGTCTCGATGTACTGGATCTTGTCCTGGCCGGACGGCAGCGCCGCGGTCAGCAGGAACTTCTTGCCGACGCTCGCGCCGTACGAGTCGAGCTGGCTGCGGAACTCGGCGAGCAGCGCGGTGAAGTTCTGCTTGTCGGCCGCCGAGTAGTGGTTGCCGGTGTGGCCGCCGGCCGAGCCCGGGTACTCCCAGTCGATGTCGATGCCGTCGAAGATGCCCGCCGCGCTGGCCGCGCCGCCGGAGGCGTCACCCGCGACGTTGGTCGGCAGGTTGCCCTTCAGGAACATGTCGATGCAGGACGAGACCAGCTTCTTGCGCGAGGCGTCGGTGGCCGCCGCGTCGGAGAAGTACTTGGAGTACGTCCAGCCGCCCAGCGAGAGGGTGATCCGCAGGTTCGGGTTCTTCGCCTTGAGCTGGCGCAGCTGGTTGAAGTTGCCCTTCAGCGGCTGCTGCCAGTCGTCGGTGGAGCCGTCCACCGAGATGGCGTTGGAGTAGTCCATCTGGTAGTCGGCGTACGCGTCGGCCGCGCCGTCGCCCGCGTTCGGGTTGTCCTCGTGGCCGGCGTCCGAAGCCTTGACCGCCTCGAAGCAGTTGAGGTTGGTCGGGTGGATGTTCTCGAACGCGTACGAGATCACGTCCAGCTTGGCGCCCGCGCCCGAGGTGTCCACGTTCTTCGGGTAGTAGGCGGCGTCGTACACCGACCACTGGTCGAAGTACGCCGACTTCAGCGGCTTGCCGGTGGCCGGCGCGGCGGCCGTCGAGGTGGTCACCGCGGCGGACTGCTGCGAGGCGTGGCCCGCCTTGTCGTACGCCTGCACGGTGAAGGTGTACGAGGTGCCCGGCAGCAGCGAGGAGATCGCGATGTTGGTGCCCATCGAGGTGCCGACCAGCTGGCCCTTCGACCACACCTTGTAGCCGACGTAGTTGTCGGTCGAGTCGGTCGAGGCGTTCCACTTCAGCACCACCGCGTTGGAGGTGGTCTTGGTGACCGCCACCCCGCCCGGCACGGTGATCTTGCCGTCGCCCGCCGGACCGTTGCCGGTGCCCGAGCTGGAGCTCGCGGACGGCGACGGGGAACTGGACGTCGAGGTGGACGGGCTGGGAGAGGCGGAGTTCGACGCGCTCGCGCTCGGGCTCGGCGAGGTGCTCTGCGAGGCGCTGGCGGACGCGGACGCCGAGGCGGACGGGGTGGTGGTGCCGGTGCCCGGACCGGACAGCACCAGGTCGTCCGCCTGGTAGGCGCCGGTGCCGTACCAGCCGTGGGTGAACACCGTCACCGAGGTGGTCGACGCGCCCGTGGTGAACGTGGTGCTCAGCTGGGTGTAGCCGGTGGCGCCCGGCGTCCAGGTGGACGCGTTCACGCCGGTGCCGGTGGCGCCCAGGTACACGTAGCTGCCCTTGACGAAGCCCGAGAGCGTGTACTTGGTGTTCGGCTGGACGGAGACGACCTGCTGGCACTGGCCGGTGTCCGAGGCGGTGGCGTTGCCGTTCAGCGCGTAGGACCCGCCGTGCACGGGGGTGGTGACCACCGAGCCGTTGGTGCAGGTCCAGCCGCTCAGCGAACCGGCCTCGAAGTCGCCGTTGGCCAGCAGGTTGACGGTGGCGGCGGAAGCCGAACCGAGCGAGAGCGCCAGGGCGGTGGAGCCGACGGTCATGGCGGCGGCCACCACGAGGGCGCCGGCGCGGCGCCGGGAGGGGGCCCGGCGCGAGGTCGACTCGGGTGCGGGCGTGGCCCGTTCAAGCATGGAGGAACCTCCGGAGAAGTGGGGTTGTCCGGTAGGTGCGGCGGCCGTGGGGACCAGGTGGGAGCCTGCGCGCTTGGGGTGAGCGCGTCACCTAGATTGGACTGGACCATTCGTCCGGGTCAAGGATTTTGGACCACGAACCGTCAGGAACCTTTCCGATCAGTCCCTCCGGGGGTTGCCTGCCTGCCCCGCCCGCCCACCCGTGCGCCACCCGCGAGGGTGCACCGGGGGACCGTCTGCGGCGGGCTGGGGTCGGGAGACCGGACGCCTGCGGCGGGCTTCGTCTTGCTGGCCCGCCGCCCGCCTGTCCGTCTGCCCGCCTGCCGTCCGTCCGCTCGTCTGTCCCGTCGGCCGCCTGCTCGTCCGTCCGTCGGCTCGTTCGTCTGTCCGTCCGCGGCTTGTGGGGGGCTCAGGGGTGGGGGCGGGCGGTGCGGGCTACCAGGAGGGCGGCGGGGAGGGCGGTGGCGGTGAGGATGCAGCCGGCGGTGGGGAGGGTGGCCAGGGGGCCCAGGACGGCCACGCCCAGGGCCGAGCCGGCTTGGCGGACGCCGTTGAGGGCGCCCTGGCTGGTGGCGGCGTACTCGGGCGGGGCGGCGACGGCCGTCGCGGCGGCGGCGCCCGGGATGGAGAGCGTGCCGGTGGCGGCGAGGGCCAGTTCGGCGGCGACCAGGAGGGGCAGCGGCGGGTGCGGGCCGTCGCAGAGGAGGAGCAGGAGCCCGGCGAGGACGCTCGCCGACATGCCGCCCAGCAGGACCGGGCGCGGACCGTACCGGGCCACCAGGCGGCCGGTGAAGAACGGCATCACGCACACCGGGAAGGCCATCGGCAGCGAGGCCAGCCCGGCCTGCAGCGGGCTCAGGCCGTAGCCGTGCTGGAGCCGCACCGCGAACAGGTACATGCCGCCGAAGTACGCGAAGCAGGACACCGCCGCCGCGACCATCGCCGCCCGCACCCTCGGCAGGGCCAGCAGCGCGGGCGGCAGCACCGGCGCAGCCACCCGGCGTTCCACCACCGCCACGGCGGCGAAGCAGGCCAGCGCCGCCGCGACCGGCACCAGGGTGAGCGGCGCCCCCCAGCCCGCGGACCCGGCCTCGACCAGTCCGAAGGTGAGCAGGCCGAGCGCGGCCGTGGACAGCAGCAGGCCGGGACGGTCCAGAGGCCGGGCGGACCGGGCCGCCGGCCGGGGCAGTCGGCGGGCCAGTAGCAGTGCGGCCAGCGCGATCGGCGGGTTGACCAGGAACACCAGCCGCCAGCCGCCGAGTTCGACCAGCGCACCGCCGAGCACCGGCCCGGCCGCGGCGCCCAGGCCGCTGAGTGCCGTCCAGGCCCCGATCGCCCGGGTGCGGCGGCCCGGATCCGGGTTCAGGTGGATCAGCAGCGCCAGCGAGGCGGGCACCAGCCCCGCGCCCGCCGCGCCCAGCAGCGCCCGTCCGGCGATCAGCCAGCCGATGCCGGGCGCCAGGGCGCACAGCACCGACAGGACGGCGAACAGGCCGAGCGACCAGGAGTAGACCCGCCGGGCGCCCCACCGGTCGGCCACCGCGCCGCCCGCCAGCAGCAGGCCCGCGAAGACCACCGTGTAGGCGTCCACGGCCCAGGGCAGCGCCGCCGCGTCCGGGTGCAGCGACGCCTGCACGTCCGGGACAGCGATGTTGAGGACCGAGGTGTCGAGCAGGACGAGCAGGTTGCCGGCGGCGATGCCCGCGAAGGTCAGCCTGGTACGGGTGGTGGCGTTGGGGGCGGCGCCGGAGCCGGGGGGACGGAGGGGGAGTGCCGTGGTCATGGACGCAGCGTGTCCCGGCGGGCGTCCGGCCCGCGACGCCGGGAATCCGATGCCCCCATCGGAAAGTCCGATGGGCCGCGGTTACGCTGCTCCGGTGGACTCCCGTTACCTGCGCGCCCTCGTCGCCGTCGTCGACCACGGCGGCATCTCCGCCGCCGCCCAGGCCCTCGGCTACGCGCAGTCCAGCGTCAGCGCCCAACTCAAGCGACTGGAGGCCGACCTGGGCGTGAGCGTGCTCGTCCGGGCCGGCACCGGCGCGGTGCTCACCGAAGCCGGCACCCGGCTGCTGCCGCACGCCCGGGCCGCCCTCGAACTGGAGGAGCAGATGCGGCGGGCCGCCCTCGGCGACCGCCCCCGGCTGCGGATCGGCGCCCAGGAGTCGCTCGCGCACGCCTGGATGCCCGACGTGCTGGCCGCGCTGGAGTACGGGGCGGGAGCGGGAGCGGGAGCGGAAGTGGGGGCGGGGGGAGGCGGGGCGGACGGGGGCATCGGGGCGGACGTCGAGCTGACGGTCGCCAACCGGGCGGCGCTCGAACGGGGCTTCGCGGCGGGCGAACTGGACCTGGTCCTCCAGTACGACAACGGCGCCCGCGCCCTCGGACCGCACGCGGTGGTCGGACACGACCGCACCGTCCTCGTCGCCGGGCCCGGCCACCCGCTGGCCGGGCAGGAACGGGTCACCCCCGAACAGGCGCTCCGCCACGACTTCCTGGTGGCCGAACGAGGATGCACCTCCGAGATGCTCGTCGACCGCTTCGGGCGCGACCTGCTCTCCGGGGCCCAGGTCACCATGGTCCGGGGCTCGCTGTCCGCGCTGCTGCGTCTCACCGGACACGGGCACGGCGTCTCGCTGCTGCCGGAACTCGCCGTCGCCCGGGAGCTGGAGGACGGCGAACTCGTCGAACTGCGCCTCACCGAGCGGCTCCGCCCGGTCGCCATCGTGGCCCAGTGGCGCCCCCGCCTGGGCGCCCCCGCCGAGAACGCCCTGCGGGCCCTCCTGGACGTGGCCCGCCGGGCGGACCCGCTACCCGCCTGAGCGGCGGGCCGCCCCGCCGCCCCACCCGCTCACCCGTGCGCCACCCGCAGAGGTGCGCCGGAGGCTTCGCGCTGCCCGTGCTCGTGCCCGTGCCCGTGCCCGCGCCGTTCTGGTGCTCGTGGGTGGGTGGCGCACGGGCAGGTGGGTGCGGCGGAGGGGCGGGAGCCGTTGTGCGCCCCGGGCTCGTAGTTGCACATGACTTGCAATTGCGTCCATATAAGCGGAAGGATGGCCCAGCTCAAAGCCCGTGCCACCGTCACCACCTCGGAGGGAACTTCCATGGCAGCGCCCAGCCGTCTGCGCGACCGGCTCACCCGGGAGGAGTGGATCCGGCTCGCCGGGATGGGCGGGTTCGTCCTGCTCCTGCACGTGGTGGGGTGGGTGACCCTGCTCGCGGTGATCGCGCCGAGGCACTACGACGTGGGCGGGCAGGTGTTCGGGGCCGGGATGGGGCTGACGGCGTACACGCTGGGGATGCGGCACGCCTTCGACGCGGACCACATCGCGGCGATCGACAACACCACCCGGAAGCTGATGGGGCAGGGCAAGCGCCCGCTCTCGGTGGGGTTCTGGTTCTCGCTGGGGCACTCGTCGATCGTGTTCGGGCTGTGCGCGCTGCTGGCGTTCGGGATCAGGTCGCTGGCGGGGCAGGTGGAGTCGGACGACTCGACGCTGCACGACGTGACCGGACTGATCGGGGTGAGCGTCTCGGGGACGTTCCTGGTGCTGATCGGGCTGATCAACCTGGGGGCGTTCAACGGGATCCTGAAGGTGTTCCGGCGGATGCGCCAGGGCGAGTTCGACGAGGCCGAGCTGGAACGGCAGTTGGACAAGCGCGGGTTCCTGAACCGGATCCTGGGGCGGGTGACCCGGGCGGTGACCAAGCCGTGGCACATGTACCCGGTGGGGCTGCTGTTCGGGCTGGGCTTCGACACCGCGACGGAGGTCTCGCTGCTGGTGCTGGCGGGCGGCGCGGCCGCGTTCTCGCTGCCCTGGTACGCGCTGCTGGTGCTGCCGGTGCTGTTCGCGGCGGGCATGAGCCTGCTGGACACCATCGACGGCTCGTTCATGAACTTCGCCTACGAGTGGGCGTTCTCCAAGCCGGTCCGGAAGATCTACTACAACCTGACGGTGACCGGCCTGTCGGTGGTCGTGGCGCTGGTGATCGGCGTGATCGAGCTGATCGGGCTGCTCTCCGAGAAGCTGGACGTCACCGGCGGCCCGATCGGCTGGATCGGCTCGCTGGACCTCAACCTGGTGGGCTACCTGATCGTCGGCCTGTTCGTGGTGACCTGGGCCGGGGCGCTGGCGTTCTGGAAGTTCGGCCGGGTCGAGCAGAAGTGGGGCGCGGGCCTGCGCGGCGAACAGGCGTAGAGCAAGGCGTAGGACGGGCGTAGGGCAGGCGTAGGACGGGCGCAGGGCAGGCGTAGGACGGGCGCAGCGGCCGAGGAGCGGTCGAGGAGCGGTCGAACGGTGGTGCGGCAGGGGCGTCCCGGGCGGGGCGCCCCTCTCCGTGCGTCGGGAACTGTTCACGTCGGCACCCTTGTCGCGTCAACTTCTACGCGCGTATCTTCTGGACTTGGATCTACGCGAGTAGTCCGCCGGGCCCGTTCGAGCGTCCGAACCGGTTCCGGCCACCCGCCTTCTGACGAACCCTCACCACCACCCGGGAGCCCGCGCGGCGCCCGGGCCACGGCCTTGTCACGGCCTTGCCACGAAGGAGCCCCGCAACGGTGCCCAGCCCCACTCCCGCCCGCCGCTCCCGCCGCACCCTGCTGCGCGTCGCCTCGACGGCCGCGGTCGCCGCGTCCCTGCTGGCCGTCCCGCTGCCGGGGGCGTTCGCCACGCCGTCCGGCGGTGCGGTGATCGCCGAGGTGTACGGCGGCGGCGGCAACTCCGGCGCGACGCTGAAGAACGACTTCATCGAGCTGGGCAACCCGTCCGGGGCGGCCTTCGGCCTGTCCGGCTACAGCGTGCAGTACCTGCCGGGCAGCCCGAGCGCCTCCAGCCAGTGGGGCGTCACCCCGCTGAGCGGGTCGGTCGCCCCCGGCGGGCGGTACCTGGTCGCCGAGGGCGCGGGCGCGGGCGGCACCGCCGACCTGCCGGCCGCCGACGCGAGCGGCAGCCTGGCGCTGTCGGCGACCAGCGGCACCGTCGCGCTGGTCACCGGCACCACCGCGCTGACCTGCAAGACCGCCGCGGACTGCGCGGCCGACCCGCGGATCGTCGACCTGGTGGGCTTCGGCAGCGCCGTCGTCCGCGAGGGCAGCCCGATAGCCGGGGCGTCCAACACGGCCTCGGTGGCCCGCGGCGCCGCGCTCGCCGACACCGACGACAACTCGAAGGACCTCGCGGCCGGCGACCCGACGCCGACCAACTCCAAGGGCCAGAGCACCGGCGGCGGCACCCCGGGCGGCGGCGACGGCGGCACCACCCCGCCCGTCCCCGGCGCCCTGCGGATCCACGACGTCCAGGGCACCACCCGGGTCTCGCCGAAGAACGGCCAGAGCGTCACCAACGTCCCGGGCGTGGTCACCGGCGTGCGGGCGTACGGCACCAAGGGCTTCTGGATCCAGGACCCGAACCCGGACGCCGACCCGGCCACCAGCGAGGCCGTGTTCGTCTACACCGGCTCGGCCGCCCCGGCCGTGAAGGTCGGCGACTCGGTGCTGGTCACCGGCAAGGTCAGCGAGTACTACCCGAACAGCTCGGGCGGCTCGCAGTCGGTCACCGAGCTGACCGGCCCGAAGACCACCGTGCTGTCCTCCGGCAACCCGGTGCCCGCGCCGGTCGTGCTGGACGCCTCGAACATCCCGGCCGCCTACGCCCCCGACGCGGGCGGCGGCTCGATCGACGCGCTGCCGCTGGACCCGGCCAAGTACGCCCTCGACTTCTACGAGTCGCTGGAGGGCATGAACGTCCAGGTCGCCGACGTGCCGGTGGTGCAGGCCACCGACAAGTACAACGAGCTGTGGGTGGACGCCGGTTCGGCCGACCCGCGCACCTCCCGCGGCGGCGTGGTCTACCTCGGCTACGACAAGCCCAACAGCGGCCGGATCATGATCCAGTCGCTGCCGCCGCTGACCGAGGTGCCCTTCCCGGTCGCCAACGTCGGCGACGAGCTGACCGGCGCCACCGCCGGCCCGCTCGACTACAACCAGTTCGGCGGCTACACCATCGCCGCCAACACCCTGGGCGCGGTCAAGGACAACGGGCTGAAGCCCGAGGTCGCCGACCGGGCGCTGCCCAGTGAGCTGTCCATCGCCACCTACAACGTGGAGAACCTCGACCCCGGCGACGGCGCCGCCAAGTTCGCCGAGCTGGCCCAGGGCGTCGTCACCAACCTGCGCTCGCCCGACATCGTCGCCCTGGAGGAGATCCAGGACGACAACGGCGCCGTCAACGACGGCACGGTGGACGCCTCGGAGACGATCCGGACCTTCGTCGAGGCCATCAAGGCGGCCGGCGGCCCGACCTACGACTGGCGCTCGGTCGACCCGGTGGACGGCAAGGACGGCGGCGAGCCCGGCGGCAACATCCGCCAGGTGTTCCTCTTCAACCCCGACCGGGTGTCCTTCACCGACATCCCCGGCGGCACCGCCACCACCGCCGTGGACGTCACCGGCACCGGCAAGCGCACCGCGCTGACCGCCTCGCCCGGCCGGATCGCCCCGGAGGACGAAGCCTGGAACTCCAGCCGCAAGCCGCTGGTCGGCCAGTTCAGCTTCCACAACAAGCCGGTCTTCGTGATCGCCAACCACTTCAACAGCAAGGGCGGCGACCAGGGCATCGACAGCCGCTTCCAGGCCCCCACCCGCTCCTCCGAGGTGCAGCGCGTCAAGCAGGCCACCCTGGAGCAGGCGTTCGTCGGCAAGCTGCTCGCGGCCGACCCGGGCGCCCGGATCGTCTCGCTCGGCGACTTCAACGACTACCAGTTCTCGCCCGCCCTGCAGACCCTCACCAAGGACGGCGTGCTGCGCGACCTGGTGAACGACCTGCCCGAGAGCGAGCGCTACTCGTACGTCTACCAGGGCAACTCGCAGGTGCTCGACCACATCCTGGTCAGCGACGCGTTCAAGCGGCAGCACGTGCGCTACGACGTGGTGCACATCAACAGCGAGTTCGCCGCCCAGGCGTCCGACCACGACCCGCAGGTGGTCCGGGTCAAGCCCTGACGGCCCCCCGACCCCGGAGGCCCCCGCCCGGCCCGGCGGGGGCCTCCGGCCGTTCCGGGCGAACAGCGCTCGGGGCTCCGGGGCTTCGACGTAC
This sequence comes from Kitasatospora sp. NPDC057198, assembly GCF_042670125.1. Classification (NCBI taxonomy): domain Bacteria; kingdom Bacillati; phylum Actinomycetota; class Actinomycetes; order Kitasatosporales; family Streptomycetaceae; genus Kitasatospora; species Kitasatospora sp. NPDC057198. The sequence continues at coordinate 9,466 of NZ_JBHUWH010000122.1, forward strand.
CCGTCCCCGCCGAACCCGTTTCCGCCGAACCCGGTGCGGATCCGCACCCGTCGGATGCGACATGCCTCTTGCACGGGGCCAGGGGGCTTCTGACCGCCCGGGGTCGACCGGCCGGCGTTCCTGCCGGCGGATCCCGTTGGTCAGCGGCGTCCGAGCGCACGGCAGGTCCAGCCGGCGGCCCGCCAGCGGGCGGGGTCGAGGGTGCCGCGGCCGTCGATGACGCGGGGGACGGCGACGCGGGTGGCGAGGTCGGCCGGGTCGGCGTCGGAGTACTGGGGCCAGTCGGTCAGGTGGAGCAGCAGTTCGGCGCCGGTGACGGCCGAGGCCGGGTCGTCGGCGTATTCGAGCTGGGGGTGGGACCGGCGGGCGTTCTCCATCGCGGCGGGGTCGTGGACGGTGACTTCCGCGCCGGCCCGGTGCAGTGCGTCGGCGACCGCGAGGGCCGGGGAGTCGCGGATGTCGTCGGTGTCGGCCTTGAACGCGGCGCCCCAGACGGCGATCCGCTTGCCGGCCAAGGTGCCGCCGAGGGCCTGGCGGGCGAGTTCGACGGTGTGCTCGCGCCGGCGCCGGTTGATCACTCCGACCTGGTGGAGCAACGCGGCGGCCTGGTCGGCGCCGAGCTCTTCCGCGCGGTGGGTGAACCCGGCCAGGTCCTTGGGCAGGCAGCCGCCGCCGAACCCGAGGCCGGGCCGCATGCCCTTGGCGCCGATGCGCTGGTCATGGCCCAGGGCGAGCGCGAGTTGCCGGATGTCGGCGCCGGTCAGTTCGCAGAGCTCGGCCATCGCGTTGATGAAGGAGATCTTGGTGGCGAGGAAGGCGTTCGCGGCACCCTTGATCAGCTCGGCGGTGGCCGTGCCGGTCACGACGAGCGGGGAGCCGTTGGTCAGGACGTCGGCGTAGACGGCCCGGAAGACGGCCTCGCTGCCGGTGTCCCCGTCCTCGACGCCGAGCACGATCCGGTCCGGCCGCAGGGTGTCCTCGACGGCGAAGGACTCGCGCAGGAACTCCGGCGACCACGCCAGGCCGACGTTCACCCCGGCCGGGGCGTGCCCGTCGAGGGTCCGTCGCAGCTTCGCGACGGTGCCGACCGGGACGGTCGACTTGCCGACGATCAGCGCGCCGTCCCTGAGCCCGGGGGCCAGGCGGCGGACCGCGGTGTGCAGGTGGGTGAGGTCGTAGGCGCCGCTGCCCTCCTGCTGCGGGGTGCCGACGCCCAGGAAGTGGATGTCGGCGAACTCGGCGGCCTCCGCGTAGGAGGAGGTGAACCGCAGGGCGCCGGAGGCGGTGTGCTTGGCGAGCAGGTCGTCCAGGCCGCGCTCGACGAACGGGGCCTGGCCCTTGTTCAGGGCCTCGACCTTGTCGGTGTCGGTGTCCATGCCGAGGACCTGGTGGCCGAGTTCGGCCATCGCGGCGGCGTGGGTCGCACCGAGGTAGCCGCAGCCGATGACGGTGAGCTTCACGAACGGTGTCCTTCCGAGAGGGGCGGGAGGCGTCAGGCGTCGGGCCGGGCGGCCAGGTAGCGGCGGATGAACGGCGGGACGGTCAGGACGGTCAGGACGGGCAGGTGCTCGGGCGCGAAGAACTGCAGCTTGACGCCCTCCGCGAGCGGCAGGGCGCTCTCGTCCCCGTCCCGGGTGCCGGCGCAAGAAGTTGGATGCCTTGAAGGGGGTGTCGGCGCCGGTCGGCGTCTCGATGCTGAACATCTCCGGACGGACGACCAGCGGGGCGGTGCCGTAGCCGGTCAGGGTGGTGACCTCGGAGGCGAACGCGAGCCGCCCGCCGTCCCGTCGCCGCGACCGTCATCTCGTGGCGGGCGGCGTCCGCGCCGGCCGGTCCTGCGATTCCGCACATCTGGTGGTCACCCCCGAGCGTGAATCGGTGAATGCCCCCGCCGGAAGGTCCGTGGTCCGCTCCGGCGGGGGCCCGGAGCATCAGACAACCGCGTCCGGCGGGGGCGGGGCAGGGCTCGCAGGGGGGCTCACAACTCGCGAAAGCGGTTCACCGTGAGCAGCGGAGGAATACCCTCGGTGATCCGGGCTGTGCGCCGGGTGCACGGCTTCTCGTGCCCGGCCGCGTACGACTTCCGCGCAGAGCCGCGCGGACGGATTGAGGGGGATGCCGTGGCGTCGACCACCCGCCGGGCCAAGCCGCCGAACGACGCGCTGACCCGGATGATCGAAAAGTGCGACGGGGCCAGCCACAAGTCGCTGGCCTTCCGCGTGAACCAACTGGCCCGTGAAGCCGGGCTGACCACGAGGTACACGCATACCTCGGTGGCGAACTGGTGCCGCCGCGGCATGGTCCCGGACTGGCCGGTGCCCAGACTGCTGGCCCAGGCGATCGGTGAACGACTGGGCCGGCCCGTGCAGTTGGCGGAGATCGGGATGGCGGATGCACAGACAGCGGATGCCTCGGTGGGGTTGGATTTCCCGCGAGAGACCGCCGACGCCGTGCGCGTCGCCACTTCGTTCTGGAGGACCGTGAACCGCCGCGACTTCCTCACCGGAACGGGCTTCGCCGTCTCCGCGTTCACCACCCCGGTCACCCGCTGGCTGGTCACCCCCGTCGACGATGCCGCCGCCCACCGCGGCCGGGGCCGGGTCGGCGCCGCCGACATCGCCGAACTGCGCGAGGCCGCCGACGACGCCCGGAGGTGGGACTCGAAGTACGGCGGCGGGAACTGGAAGGCCAACTCCGTCACCGCCTGCCTCCAGGAGCGGGCGGTGCCGCTGCTGAACGGCTCGTTCGGCGACGACGTGGGACGCGAGCTGTTCTCGGTGACCGCCGAGCTGTCCCGCCTGGCCGGCTGGACCGCCTTCGACGTCGGCCAGCACGACGCCGCCCAGCGGCACTTCATCCAGGCCCTCCGTCTCGCGCGGGCCGGCGGCGACGTCGAGCTCGGCTGCTACGTGCTCACCACGATGGCGATGCAGACCCTGCTGAGGGGCTTCGCCAGCGAGGCCATCGACATGACCCAGGGCGCCTTCCAGCGCGCCAAGGGGGAGGCGGCCCCCAGGGTGCTGGCCTTCACCAAGCTCATCGAAGCCAGGGCCCACGCCCGCGACAACAACGCCAAGGCCGCCTCGGCCGCGCTGGCCGCCTCCGAGGGCCTGCTCGACCGGGCCCGCGCCGGCGCCGGCGAACCCGCCTGGATCGACTTCTACCAGCACGCCCGGCTCTCCGCGGACGCCGCCGAGGTCTTCCGCGACCTGAAGAACCCCAAGGCCGCCCTGGCCTGGAACGCGCAGGCCGCCGCCATGCCGACCGGGGTGTTCGCCCGCTCCGTCGGCATGCGCCTGGCGATCGTCGGGACCGCCCACCTCCAGGCGAAGGACCTGGACCAGGGCCTGGAGCTCGGCCACCAGGCCGTCGACATCCTCGCCCGCGTCCAGTCGACCCGTGCCCTGGACTACGTCCGCGAGTTCAACACCGCCCTGGACCCCTGGCGACGCGAAACGACCGTGCGCGACTTCCTGCACCGCACCCGTCAGGAACTCGGCGTCGCCGCGTGACGGTCGCCACCCGCTCCGCTCAGGGCGAGTGGTGGTGTCCGACCGCACCGGCCGCTGAAGGAGGCAGCCGCTCCGAGCCGGTGCCCGGCGGGGGCTGCCGCCTTTTCCGGCGGGCCCGGAAGTTACCCGTGGGTTGACCGCGGGGCGCGCAGGCCGGAGGATCATGGCACTCCCCGAGCCAGGTCTGGAAGGACGCCCCGCATGGCCTACGACGCCGACGTGATCGTGATCGGAGCGGGCCTCGCCGGCCTGGCCGCCACCGCCGAACTCGCCGACGCCGGGCGGAAGGTGCTGCTGCTCGACCAGGAGCCCGCCGGCTCGCTCGGCGGGCAGGCGCACTGGTCCTTCGGCGGCCTGTTCCTGGTCGACTCGCCCGAGCAGCGCCGGATGCGGATCAAGGACTCCCGGGAGCTGGCCTGGCAGGACTGGCTCGGCACCGCCGGGTTCGACCGGGACGAGGACGTCTGGGCGCGCCGCTGGGCCGAGGCGTACGTCGACTTCGCGGCCGGCGAGAAGCGCGCCTGGCTGCACGGGCAGGGCGTGAGGCTGTTCCCGGTGGTCGGCTGGGCCGAGCGCGGCGGGCTGCTGGCCTCCGGGCCCGGCAACTCCGTGCCGCGCTTCCACATCACCTGGGGCACCGGCCCCGGCCTCGTCGAACCCTTCGCCCGTCGGGTCCGGGAGGCGGTGAAGGCCGGACGGGTCGAACTGCGCTTCCGGCACCGGGTGACCGGCCTGGCCGCGAGCGCGGGCAGCCTGGACACCGTCAGCGGCGAACTGCTCGCCCCGTCCGCCGTGCAGCGCGGCGAGGCCAGCTCCCGCGAGGTCGCCGGGCACTTCGAACTGCGCGCCCAGGCCGTGGTGGTGGCCTCCGGCGGCATCGGCGGCAACCACGACAAGGTCCGCGCGGCCTGGCCCGAGCGGCTCGGCACCCCGCCCGCCAAGCTGCTCTCCGGCGTCCCCGCGCACGTCGACGGGCTGATGCTGGACGTCGCGGGCGCGGCCGGCGGCCACCTGGTCAACGGCGACCGGATGTGGCACTACACCGAGGGCATCGAGAACTGGAACCCGATCTGGGCCAGGCACGGCATCCGGATCCTGCCCGGCCCGTCCTCGCTCTGGCTCGACGCCACCGGCAAGCGGCTGCCCGTCCCGCTGTTCCCCGGCTTCGACACCCTCGGCACCCTCGAGCACATCATGCGCACCGGCCACCAGCACACCTGGTTCGTGCTCACCCAGAAGATCATCGAGAAGGAGTTCGCGCTCTCCGGCTCCGAGCAGAACCCCGACCTGACCGGCCGCTCGATCCGCCAGGTGCTCGGCCGCGCCCTGCCCGGCGCCACCGGCCCGGTCGAGGCGTTCAAGCAGCACGGCCCGGACTTCGTGGTCGCCGACACGCTGGAGGAGCTGGTGCGCGGCATGAACGAGCGGCAGGGCGACGCACCCGCCATCGACGGCGCCGAACTGCGCCGCGAGATCGAGGCCCGCGACCGCGAGATCGCCAACCCGTTCAGCAAGGACCTCCAGGTCACCGCCATCCACGGGGCCCGCCGCTACCTCGGCGACAAGCTGATCCGCACCGCGAGCCCGCACCGCCTGCTCGACCCCAAGGCCGGTCCGTTGATCGCCGTCCGGCTCAACATCCTCACCCGCAAGTCGCTCGGCGGCCTGCAGACCGACCTGGACTCCCGCGTCCTGCGCGCCGACGGCACCCCCCTGGCCGGCCTCTACGCGGCCGGCGAGGCGGCCGGCTTCGGCGGCGGCGGCGTCCACGGCTACCGCTCCCTGGAGGGCACCTTCCTCGGCGGCTGCCTCTTCTCCGGCCGCACCGCGGGCCGCGCGGCGGCCGCCGCCACCGCGTAGCCGTCACCGCGTAGCCGTCACCGCGCAGCTGTCACTGCATAGCCGCCACCACCCGGCCGCCCGGTCGTTCGAAGCGGACCGGCCGGGTCGGTACGGCCTTCGCCCCGGACTCGGTGCCCAGGGCGGAGTCCGGGGCGAGGGCGAGCAGGCCGAGGGCGGTGAGCGTCGTGGCGGGGTCGGTGCGCTGGAGCAGCTGGGCCCGGTCGATCAGCAGCGCGCCCCGGGTCTCCGGGGCCGGGTCGCGGGCCAGCCCCCGTTCGACGGCCGACGCCCGCTCGGCGTGGTCGGCCAGCAGTTGGGAGAGCTGGTTCCAGGCCGGGTGAAGCCGGGGAACCGGGTGGTGAGGCTGCGCAGCGTGTCCAGCGTGATCTGGCAGGTGAAGGAGCCGCGCGGGGCGCGCGTCCAGGCCAGCCTCCAGCAGCGCCAGCGCCAGCGCCAGCGCCGGCCCGTACGCGTCGCGTCCGCCGGCCTCCCGGCCCTCCCGGTGCAGCCGCCCGGCTTCGGCGGGCACCGCCTCGTCCCCGGCCGGCTCCCGGCGCACCTGCCCGGTGGCCGGGGCCGGGGCCTCCTCGGCGAGCACGCGCCCCGCCGGGCCGTCAGCGGCCGGTGATGCCGTCGATCTGCTCGCGCAGGATGTCGGCGTGGCCCGCGTGCCGGGCGGTCTCGCCCGTCATGTGGGCCAGCACCCAGCGCAGCGAGCGCGGCTCCCCGCGCACCACCGGGGTGGCGGTCGGGGCGTCCGGGTGGCCGGCGGCACGGATGGCCGCGTCGCTGTCCGCGCACGCCTGCCGGTAGTCGGCCAGGACCCGCTCGGCCGGGACGTCCGCCGGGACGGCCATGTCGAAGTCGACGTCGGCGTACTCCTCCTGGCCCGCGACGTGGTAGCCGAACCAGTAGCGCTCGCCGTCCGTCAGGTGCTGCACCAGGCCGAGCAGGTTCGTTCCCGTCGGCACCAGGACGCGGCGCAGCTGCTCCTCCGTCAGCCCCTCGGTCTTCTTCAGCACGCACTCCCGGGCGAAGGCCAGGAAGGCGAGCGTGATGTCGAGTTCGCCGCCGTCGGCGAGCGGGACGGGGCGGCGCTGCGTCTCGAAAGCCGTCTCGGGGACCGTCTCGGGAGTCGTTTCGGAGGTCGTCATGCGCGTGAATCTAGTCCGGTCCCACCCGGGGCGCACCGGGGTTTCGGCGGCAGCCCCGGTGATCGCCGAGAATGGGGGCGTGAGCGGAGGAGGCGCGGTGGCGGAGCTGGACGGGCGGCCGGTGACGGCGGCGCAGTTGCAGGTGTTGGCGCTGACGAACTACGGGCACTTCACCACGATGCTGGTGGAGGACGGCCGGGTGCGCGGGCTCGACCTGCACCTGGAGCGGCTGGAGCGGGACTGCGCGGCGCTGTTCGGGGTGGTGCCGGACCGCGAGCGGGTGCGGGGGTTCGCCCGGCGGGCGGCGCCGGCGTCCGGGGCGGTGGCGGTGCGGGTGACGGTGTTCGATCCGGCGATCGACCTGGGCAGCATCGGCGGGCGGGCCGAGCCGCGGGTGCTGGTGACGGCCCGTCCGGTGGGTGGCGGCGTGCCGGGGCCGATCCGGGTGCGGACGGCGCGCTTCGAGCGGGAGTCGCCGGAGGTGAAGAGCGTGGCGCTGTTCGGGGCGCTGCGGCAGCGGCGGCTGGCGCAGCAGGCCGGGTTCGACGACGCGCTGTTCGTGGACCGGGACGGCGCCGTGACCGAGGGCGGCACGTGGAACGTCGGGTTCCTGCGCGGGGGCGAGCTGCTGTGGCCGGACGGGGCGTACCTGGCGGGGACCGCGATGGCGCTGCTGCGCGGCGCGTGCGGGGGCGTGCGGGAGCGGGTGGGGCCGGAACTGGCGGGCGTGGAGGCGGTGTTCGCGACCAACGCGGCGGTGGGGGTGCGTCCGGTGGCGGCGGTGGACGGCCGTCCGTACGACACCGCCGGGGTGGCGCGGCTGCGCGCGGCGTACCTGGCGGTGCCGGGGGAGCGGTTGTAGCGCCGTCGGCCCCGGCCTGGGCTTTGCCGTCACGGCTTTGCCATCACATGGTCCGATCATGTGCAGGGCCAGACCGGCGCGATGACGGTCGTTCACCGGCCATCAGGGCGCACGCCACCGGCCGCTGACAGTCTCCCGCGCATGGATATCCCGAACATGGGCGTGCCCGCCGGGCTCGCCGCCCGCATGAGCATGGCGGAGCAGCACGAGTACCTGCGCGGCAAGTTGTCCCGCCGCACCCTGCTGCGCTCCGGCGCGGTCACGGTCGGCGCGCTGGCCGTCGGCGGGGCGCTGGGCTCCGGCACGGCGTTCGCCGACCCGGCCGCGAGGACCGGCAGTCCGACCGACGGGGTGACCGGTTCGCTGGTCGCGCCGACCGGCCGCCACCTGCAGTTCGGCGCCGACGCCGGCACCCAGATGCGGGTGTCCTGGCAGGTGCCGGCGCCGGTGCGGAAGCCGTTCCTGCGCTTCGGCCGCCACCCCTGGGAGCTGAGCCACCGGATCGAGGCCGAGGTGCGCGCGCTGCACACCCCGGCGCTCACCCCGGCCGGCACCCCCGTCGACCAGTACTACCTGCACGTGGCGCTGGACCACCTGCAGCCCGGCACCACCTACTACTACGGCGTCGGCCACGAGGGCTTCGACCCGGCTTCGCAGCAGGCGATCTCCACCCTCAAGACCTTCACCACCGCGCCGTCCCGCAACGGCAGGCAGGGCCGCCCGTTCGAGCCGTTCACCTTCACCGCCTTCGGCGACCAGGGCGTCTCCACCCACGCGGCCGGCAACGACAACGTGATCCTGGCGCAGGACCCGGTCTTCCACCTGCACGCGGGAGACATCTGCTACGCCGACCCGATGGGCCAGGGCCTGGACAGCGACAGGTCCGCGTTCAACGCGCTGACCTGGGACGCCTTCCTGGCGCAGACCGAGCCGGTGTCGGCGAGCATCCCGTGGATGGTCTGCTACGGCAACCACGACATGGAGGCGTGGTACTCGCACAACGGCTACGGCGGCGACGACGCCCGCTTCACCCTGCCCGCCAACGGCCCGGACCCGCGCCGGGCCCCCGGCGTCTACTCCTTCCGCTACGGCAACGTCGGCGTGATCTCGCTGGACGCCAACGACGTCTCGTACGAGATCCCGGTCAACTTCGGCCTCACCAACGGGCAGCAGACCCGGTGGCTGGAGCGCGAACTGCGCGAGCTGCGGGCGGACGGGACGGTCGACTTCGTCGTGGTCTTCTTCCACCACTGCGCCTTCTCCACCACCCACCAGCACGCCTCCGAGGGCGGCGTCCGGGAGGCGTGGGTGCCGCTGTTCGAGAAGTACCGGGTCGACCTGGTCGTCAACGGCCACAACCACGTGTACGAGCGCACCGACGCGATCCTCGGCAACAAGGTCTCCAAGGCGGTGCCGAGCGGCGCGACGGTCGACCCGGACAAGGACGGCGTGGTGTACGTGACCGCGGGCGCGGCCGGCCGCAGCCTGTACTACTTCGACGCCCCCGACACCTACGAGGGCCACGAGAACCACCAGGACGAGGTGGTCACCTACCACTTCGACAAGGGCGCGGCGAAGGTCCCCGAGACGGTGCAGTGGTCGCGGGTCCGCTACACCGGCTACTCCTTCGTCAAGGTGGACGTCACCCCGGCGCACCGCGGCGCGAACACCACCATGAAGGTGACCGCGCTGGCCGAGGACGGCACCCGGATCGACCACTACTCGATCGTCCGCCGGGCGGGCCGCAGCGAGCACGGCCGCTGACGACGGGTCGGTGCCCGCCCCGGACCCGGTGCTGTCG
>NZ_JBHUWH010000123.1:0-18061 GCF_042670125.1 Kitasatospora sp. NPDC057198
CGGGTGCGGTCATCGGTGCAGCGGTCCTCTCAGCAGGAGCCCGTCACGGGGCCCGTCAAAAAAACCGGCCGGGACCGGCGGGGGCGCACAGCCCCTCCCGCCGCTCCCGGCCCGGGTCGTACGGGTCTCACCGGCCGTTGAAGGCGTCCTTCAGCCGGGAGAACAGGCCCTGCTGGCCGGGCGCGAACTGCCCGGAGGGACGCTCCTCGCCGCGGAGCATGGCGAGCCGCCGCAGCAGTTCCTCCTGCTCCGGGTCGAGCTTGGTGGGCGTCTGCACCTCGACGTGCACTATCAGGTCGCCCCGGCCGCCGCCGCGCAGGTGGGTGATGCCGCGGCCGTGCAGCGGGATCGACTGGCCGGACTGGGTGCCGGGCCGGATGTCGACCTCCTCCAGGCCGTCGAGGGTCTGCAGCGGCACCTGGGTGCCGAGCGACGCGGCGGTCATCGGGATGGTGACGGTGCAGTGCAGGTCGTCCCCGCGCCGCTGGAAGGTCGGGTGGCTGGTCTCGGCGATCTCGACGTACAGGTCGCCGGCCGGGCCGCCGCCGGGGCCGACCTCGCCCTCGCCGGCCAGCTGGATCCGGGTGCCGTTGTCGACGCCGGCCGGGATCTTGACGGTGAGGGTGCGCCGGGCGCGGACCCGGCCGTCGCCCGCGCACTCGGGGCAGGGGGTGGGGACGACGGTGCCGAAGCCCTGGCACTGCGGGCAGGGGCGGGAGGTCATGACCTGGCCCAGGAAGGACCGGGTGACCTGGGAGACCTCGCCCTTGCCGCGGCACATGTCGCAGGTCTGCGCGGAGGTGCCGGGGGCTGCGCCCTCGCCACTGCAGGTGGTGCAGGTGACGGCGGTGTCGACCTGGAGTTCCTTGGTGGTGCCGAAGGCGGCCTCCTCCAGGGTGATCTCCAGCCGGATCATGGCGTCCTGGCCGCGCCGGGTGCGCGAGCGCGGGCCGCGCTGGCCGGTGGCGGCGCCGAAGAAGGCGTCCATGATGTCGGAGAAGCCGAACCCGGCCGCGCCCGCGCCGAAGCCGCCCCCGCCGCCGCCCGGCGACAGCGGGTCGCCGCCCAGGTCGTAGACCTGACGCTTCTGCGGGTCGGAGAGCACCTCGTAGGCGGCGTTGATCTCCTTGAACCGCTCCTGCGTCTTCGGGTCCGGGTTGACGTCCGGGTGCAGTTCACGGGCGAGGCGCCGGAACGCCTTCTTGATCTCGTCCTGCCCCGCGTCGCGTCGGACGCCGAGTACCGCGTAGTAGTCCGTGGCCACCAAATGCTCCGGTTTGTTCCGCCTCTAGAAGTGCCTGCGACAGCACGCTGCTTGTTGCGCCGTTCCGCTTCCCGCTGCGCCTGCGCCGTTCCGTTACGACTCCGCCAGGATCTGGCCGACGTACCGTGCCACCGCGCGCACCGCCCCCATTGTGCCCGGGTAATCCATCCGGGTCGGACCGATCACTCCCAGCTTTGCCACGCTCTGGTCGCCCGAACCGTAACCGACCGAGACCACGGACGTGGAATTGAGCCCCTCGTACGCGATCTCGTGGCCGATCCGGACCGTCATCGCGGAGTCCGCCGTCTCACCCAGCAGGCGCAACAGCACCACCTGCTCCTCCAGGGCCTCCAGGACCGGGCGGATGGTGAGCGGGAAGTCGTGGCCGAAGCGGGTCAGGTTGGCGGTGCCCGCCAGCATGATCCGCTCCTCGTTCTGTTCGGCCAGCGCCTCGAACAGGACCGCCAGCACGGTGCTGACGGCGGGCCGGTCGGCGGCCTCGAAGCCGGCCGGCAGGTCCTCCAGGACGGTCGGCACCTCGGGCAGCCGGCAGCCGCCCGCCATGCCGTTCAGCCTGGCCCGCAGGTCGCCGAGCAGGGCCTCGCCGACCGGGGCCGGGCAGTCGACCATCCGCTGCTCGACCCGGCCGGTGTTGGTGATCAGCACCAGCATCAGCTTGGTCGGGGTGAGCGACACCAGTTCGATGTGCCGCACGGTGGAGCGGGTCAGCGAGGGGTACTGGACGACCGCGACCTGCCGGGTCAGCTGGGCGAGCAGCCGCACCGTCCGGGCCACCACGTCGTCCAGGTCGACCGCGCCCTCCAGGAAGTGCCGGATCGCCCGGCGCTCCGGGGCGGTCATCGGCTTGACCTCGGCCAGCCGGTCGACGAACAGCCGGTAGCCCTTGTCGGTGGGGATCCGGCCCGCACTGGTGTGCGGCTGGTGGATGTACCCCTCCTCCTCCAGCGCGGACATGTCGTTGCGGACGGTGGCCGGGGAGACGCCCAGGTTGTGCCGCTCCACCAGGGCCTTGGAGCCGACCGGCTCCTCGGTGCCCACGTAGTCCTGGACGATCGCCCGGAGCACCGCGAGCCGCCGCTCGTCGAGCGGCCGGGCGGACGGGCGCGTGTCGATGAGTCGGCCGTCGGGCTTGCCGTCGTCCGGCATGGGCACGCACCTCCGTCGTCGTCCGTTGTTCCGGTGTCCGCTCCGGATTGGCACTCAGCTGGGCAGAGTGCCAGAACCGTACGTGCCAGTGTACGGCCAGGGCCTGACGGCAGGAACGGTGCGCCCGCGTGATCCTCGTCCGAAGAACCCGCGACGCGCCCGGGGCGTGTCCCGTTCCCACCGAATTCCCACCGTTTCGGATGGTGCCCCCGGGCCCGCCCGGTGGCAGCATCGAAGGCGAGCGGGGCAGCCGGGCGAGCGGCCGGGCCCGGCCCGCGCGAGGCAGAGGAGGAGCAGCGATGTCGGCTTCCCAGCACTCCAGGTTCGCCCCCGACCGCGGCCTGACCGGCCGGATGGTCACCACCATGTTCCTGATCGGGCTGCTCTACGTGGGCTTCACCGGTCTGCTGATCGTGCTGCTGCGCGGCGCCTGGCCGCTGGTGGTGCTGATCTCCGGCGGCCTGTTCGTCGCCCAGTTCTGGTTCTCCGACAGGATCACCGAGCGGGCGATGGGCGCCCACCGGGTCACCCCCGAGCAGTACCCGCAGCTGCACGGCGCGGTGGACCGGCTGTGCGCGCTGGCCGACATGCCCAAGCCGCGGGTCGCGGTCGCCGACAACGACATGCCCAACGCCTTCGCCACCGGCCGCAACCCGCAGAACGCGGTGGTCTGCGTGACCACCGGGCTGCTGCGCCGCCTGGAGCCGGAGGAGCTGGAGGGCGTGCTGGCCCACGAGCTGTCGCACGTCGCGCACCGGGACGTCGCGGTGATGACGGTGGCCGGCTTCCTCGGCGTGCTGGCCGGCGCGATGACCAGGATCGCCCTGTACGGCGGCATGATGGGCGGCGGCAACCGCAACAGCAACGACCAGAACGCGGCGATCGCGATGGTGCTGATCCCGCTGGCCTCGATGGTGGTGTACGCGATCAGCTTCCTGCTGACCAGGCTGCTGTCCCGCTACCGCGAGCTGGCCGCCGACCGGGCCGCCGCCCAGCTGACCGGCCGGCCCGCGGCACTGGCCTCGGCACTGACCAAGGTGACCGGGCAGATCGCCGCCATCCCGACCAAGGACCTGCGGCAGGCCCAGCCGTACAACGCCTTCTACTTCGCCCCGGCGCTGAGCGCCCGGGAGACGGCCTCGCAGCTGCTGGCCACCCACCCGTCGCTGGAGCAGCGGCTGGCGCAGCTGCGGAAGGTCTCCGAGGAACTCGGGCACTGAGCCCGCCCCCTCCCCCCGACACGAGGAGCGCTGCACGTGGGATTCCTGGACGCCCTGTTCGGCCGGAGCAAGCCGGTCAAGCCCGACCTCGACCAGCTGTTCGGCGTCCCGTCGGCGGCGCTGACCCTGCGGGCCGCCAAGGGGTTCGAGCCGACCGGCCTCGGCTCGGTGTGCTTCGCCGCGGTCGAGGGCGCGGCGTTCACCGAGGTGCAGCAGCAGGTCCGGGCGCTGCTGGACGCGGACACCGGGCGCGGCGGCGTCCCGGTCGAGGCGTCCCGGGACGCGTACGGGTACTCCTGGCTGCTGGCCCGACACACCCCCGACGAGCTGCCCGACCTGGTCAACGACCTGCACGCGGTCAACAGCGAACTGGAGGCGAACGGCTTCGGGCCGCAACTGCTCTGCTCGCTGGTCGGCTTCCGGGACGGCGAGGGCCGCTCGCTGGCGCTGGTGTACCTGTACAAGCGCGGCACCTTCTACCCGATGTGCAAGGTCGCCGGGCAGGAGAAGCGGAACAACCCGCTGGAGATCGAGGTCTCGAACCTGCTCCGCGACGACCTGCGGATCGAGTCGGACCTGTCGCGCTGGTTCCCGGTCTGGGGCGCGCCGGGCATCGAGGACTGAGCCCCCGCCCCCGCCCGGCCCCCCACCCGGCAGAGGGCACTCACCCGGCGGAGACGCTCACCCGGCGGGGGCGCTCCGGTAGGCGGCCGCGGCCGCGCTGACGGCCCGCAGCAGGTCCGGGGACTCCTGCTCGCTGACCACCTCCTGGACGATCAGCAGCACGTCGTCGCCGGCGGGCAGCACGGCGGTCCGCTCGACCCAGGTGAGGTCGAGGGCGTCGGAGTGATCGGCCCTGCGCAGCAGCAGGCCCTCGCCGAGCGGGCCGCCGTCGAGCGGCTCGGCGGTGACGGTCCGCTCCATCCGGTCGCTCCCGTCGCCCCTGGCGACGGGCCCGGCGCAGCGCAGCGCGGCGGCCCGCAGCTCGGCGACCACCTGGGCGGCCCGGCCTGGCGGGTAGCGGTCCAGCGACTCCTGGCCGAACCAGCCCAGGTCCTCCGCGTCGTCGTCGGCCGGGTAGCGCTGCAGCCCCACCGCGACGTCCTCCAGCGGCGGGGCGTGCCTGGTCACGTAGGCGCTGACCCCGATGTCGTCACAGGAGATCGACGCCAGCGGTTCCGGGCTCGGGTCGGCCGGGCCGCCGGGCGCCCGGGTGGTCGTCGACTCCACCTCGCTGGTGTTCAGCGTGAAGCCGACCGGCAGCCGCAGCTGGGTCAGCAGCCCGTCCCGCAGCACTCGCGGCGCCCGCCCGCCGGTGCTGCCGGCCCCGCCACTGCCCGTTCCCGCCTTCCCACCGCCGCCGACCGTCCCGTCCGTGGCCGTCCCGCTGGTGGCCGCCGCGTCACCGGTGGCCGCCGCGTCACCGGCCTTCCGGGCGGCACCGCTCCCCTCGCCGCCCTCCGAGTAGCCGACGGCCGCGCCCAGCACCACCGCGACGGCCACCACCGCCGTCCACCACCACCGCCGCCGCCCGTACACCCGTTCCCCTCCGCCCGCCGCGTCGCCCGCCGCGACTGCCGGAAAATATCGCACGCCGCCGGCCGGGCGGTGCACCCGGGGTGGTCAGCCGTGATCGACTGGAGCTCCCTCCCCGACCGTGCCCCCTCCGACGCCGAACTGGCCGCCGTCAGCGCGGCGTTGCGCTCACCCGACCCCGTGGAGCGCGACGAGCGCGCCTACCCGCGGCTGGCCGGCTGGGTACCCGGGCTGCCGGAGGAGCGCCGGCCGGCGCTCGGCGACGCGATGGCGGCCCGCTTCACAGATTCCGAGGTCCAGGCCCGGACGTTCGCCCCGCTGGTGCTGGCCGCTGTGGCGCGGGCCGGCACCCTGCGGCCCGACTGGCCGGACGCCTTCGCCCGCTGGTACCCGGCCGAGACCGACCTGCGCGGCCACCACCCCGAGCTCGGCTGGCTGCACGCGGTCGCGCATGGCGCCGACCTGCTCGCCGCGTTCGGGCAGCACCCGGAGGTCGACCCCGAGCCGCTGACCGTGCTCGGCGCGGCCCGGCTGCTCGCCCCGACCGACCACGTCTTCGATGCCATGGAGGACGACCGCCTCGGCCACGCGCTCGCCCTGACCCTGACCCGGTCGGAGCTGACGGAGCGCCAGGAGGTCGGCCGGCTGGACGCGGTGGCCGACGTCTTCGCGGCGGGGCGGCCCGGCCCGGTGCCCGCCGAGGTCTCCAACACCCTGCGCACCCTGCGGGTGGTGCACCTGCCGGCGGTGCGCGGCGTCCGTCCGGCCTGGCGCTCGCCGCAGGTGCGGGCACTGCCGCACGGCGCGGCCGTCGCCGAGCGGATCGCCGGGGTGCTGGCGGTCGCGGCACCGTACGTGGGCTGGACCGGCTGACGGGCCGTCTCCTTCCGTAGACTGCCACCCATGCGGAGCAGGGAGTACGGGCCGGATCTGACCCCGCCGTGGAAGCGGCAGCAGCCCGCCCCGGAGGTGGCGGCGGAGCGGGACCTGGTGGTGGAGGAGGCGGCCACCGGGTTCTGCGGGGCGGTGGTGCGCTGCGAGCGGACGGCCGAGGGGTTCACCGTCACGCTGGAGGACCGCTTCGGCAAGCAGCGGGTGTTCCCGCTGGTACCGCGCGGGTTCCTGCTGGAGGGACGGGCGGTGACGCTGGTGCGGCCCGCCGCGGCGGCTCCGGCCCCGCCGCGCGGCCCGGGGCGGACGGCCTCCGGTTCGGTGGCGGTGCCGGGGGCGCGGGCCCGGGTGGCCCGCGAGTCGCGGATCTACGTCGAGGGCCGGCACGACGCCGAGCTGGTCGAACGGGTCTGGGGCGACGACCTGCGGATCGAGGGCGTGGTGGTGGAGTACCTGGAGGGCGTGGACGACCTGCCCGCCATCGTCGACGCCTTCGCCCCCGGCCCCGGCCGCCGACTGGGCGTGCTGGTCGACCACCTGCTGCCCGGCACCAAGGAGCACCGGATCGCCGAACGGGTGACCGGCGACCACGTGCTGGTCGTCGGCCACCCGTACGTGGACGTCTGGCAGGCCGTCAAACCCTCCGCCCTGGGCATCGCCGGGTGGCCCGAGGTGCCGCGCGGCGAGGTCTGGAAGGAGGGGGTGTGCCGCCGGCTGGGCTGGCCGGTGGACACCCCCGCCGCCTGGAAGCGGATCCTCGCCGCGGTCGACGGCTGGAAGGACCTGGAGCCGGAACTGCTGGGACGGGTCGAGGAGTTGATCGACTTCGTCACCCTGCCCGGCGGGGCGGACGGCTGACGGCGCTCAGTCCCATGACGGTTCGACCAGTTCGGCGTTCCAGCCGCCCGGGCTGCCGGACGGGGTCGGGATCCCGGTGCCGGAGGGGACGGGCGCGGTCGGGATCGGCGTCACCTCCCCGGCCGGGGCGACGCCGGTCGGCGGGGCACCGGTCGGCGAGGGGCTCTGCTGGCGCAGCTGGGTGCCGCGCAGCGCGGGCAGGCAGACGGGCACCGTGTCGGTCACCGTGGCGTTGAAGATCCACTGTCCGCCGTCGTAGGCCCAGAACCGCAGCAGCACCGTCGCGCCGGCCGGGATCTTCGCGGGGTCGATCACCGTCCCGTTGTGCTGGGCGCCGTGGGCGGGCCGGACCGCGTCCGGGGCCAGCGACCGCTGCTCGGGGGCGACCGGACAGTCGTCGGCGGCACCCTGCACGCGCTTGAGCCCGGCCGCCTTCACGCCGTGCGCCTGCAACTCGGCGACCATGTCCGGCAGTCCGGCCGGGTCGCGCAGTTCGAGCAGGAAGGTGCCGTCGGACTCCTCGGTGACCGCGTACGCGGCGTTGCCGCCGTGCTCGCCGCCGAGCACGGCGGGCAGCACCACGGCGGTGGTGACGGCCGCCGCGCCGACCGCGAGGGCGGCGAGCAGCGGGCGGCGGCGCACCGCACTGCGGCGCTGAGCAGGGACGGCGGCGGCGCGCTCGGCGGCCATGGCGATCAGTTCCTCACCGAGCTTGCGCTCGAAGGCGGCGGTGGTCGGGGCGGACGGGGTGCGGTCGGCGCTGGTCACGGGGTCACCTCGAGCATCAGTTCGGCTTTGGCGGGGCGGCGGAGCGGCGGCTCGACGGCCGGGCGGGCGGCCTCGGGCCCGGCACCCAGCCGGCGGCGGGCGCGGTGCATCCGGACCCGGACGGTGGCCTGGGAGACGCCGAGGGCCTGGGCCGCCTCGGCGGTGCTCAGGCCGTCCATGACGACCAGGTCGAGGACCTCGCGCAGCGGGGCGCTGAGCCCGGCGTGCCGCTGCGCGAGGTCGCGGACGGCGCGCTCGGCGTCGATCCGCTCCTCCAGGGCGAGGATGTCCTCCTCGGCGAGCAGCCGGCGGCCCTGCAGCCGGCCGAGCGCGCGGCGCTCGCGGTCGCCGCCCCGGCGGTGTCCGGCGATGGTGTTGCGGGCGATGCCGTACAGCCAGCCGATCGCGCTGCCGCGCTCGGGCCGGTAGCCGTCGGCGGCCTCCAGGGCGGCGACGAAGATGTCGGCGGTCAGGTCGGCGGCCAGGTGCGGGTCGCTGACCCGGCGGGTGACGAAGCCGAGTACCGCGTCGACGTGCTGGTGGTAGAACGCGCCGAAGCCGTCCGGGGTGGTCAGTTCCGGCGGGCGGTCCTCGGGACTCGCGGCGCGCCGTGGTCGCTCGGGTATGCGCATGCGTCCCTTCCTCGGTCGGGGAACCCGTGCGGTTCCTTCACCGAGTACTTGGCCGCAGCGCGCCGGACCGTTTCACCCCGCCCCCGCCACCGCCCTCGTCCCGTCCCGCCCCGCCCCGTCCCGGGCTCAGTCGACCAGGTCGCGGACCACCCCGTCCGCCAGCAGCCGCCCGCGCAGGGTCAGCGCCGCCCGGCCCGCCGCGTACGGTACGGGCTCCAGCAGGCCGTCGGCGAGCGCCCGGTCGGCGGCGGCGCGGCCGGCCGCGGTGAGCAGGTCGAGCGGGCAGCCCTCGACCAGGCGCAGTTCGAGCAGGATCCGCTCGACCCGGCGGTCCTCGTCGGCCAGCACCTCGCGGCCGAGCGCGGGGGTGCGGCCCTCGGCGAGGGCCTGCGCGTACGCGGCGGGGTGCTTGGCGTTCCACCAGCGGACGCCGCCGACGTGGCTGTGCGCGCCGGGGCCGGCGCCCCACCAGTCGGCGCCGGTCCAGTAGAGCTCGTTGTGGCGGCAGCGGCCCTCGGGGGCGGTGGCCCAGTTGGAGACCTCGTACCAGTGGTACCCGGCGGCGGCGAGCGCCGTCTCGGCCATCAGGTAGCGGTCGGCGTGCACGTCGTCGTCGATCATCGGCAGTTCGCCGCGCTTGACCCGGGCGGCCAGCCGGGTGCCGTCCTCGACGATCAGCGAGTAGGCGGAGACGTGGTCCGGTCCGGCGCCGATCGCCGCGTCCAGCGACGCCTGCCAGTCCTGGTCGCTCTCGCCGGGGGTGCCGTAGATCAGGTCGAGGTTGACGTGCTCGAAGCCGGCCGCGCGGGCCTCGGCGACGCAGGCTTCGGGGCGGCCGGGGGTGTGGTGGCGGTCGAGCAGGGCGAGCACGTGCGGGCGGGCGCTCTGCATGCCGAAGGAGATCCGGTTGTAGCCGCCCGCGCGCAGTTCGGCCAGGTACGCCGGGTCGACGGACTCCGGGTTGGCCTCGGTGGTGACCTCGGCGCCGGGGGCGAGCCCGAACTCCTCGCGCAGCGCGGCCAGCATCCGCACCAGGTCGCGGGCGGGCAGCAGGGTCGGGGTGCCGCCGCCGAGGAAGACCGTCCCGACCGGCAGGTCCGCGTCGCCGAGGACGCGGCGGGCCAGCCGGATCTCGGCGATCACGTTGTCCGCGTACGTCTCCTGCGAGGCGACGGCGCCGGAGGAGCGCAGTTCGGTGGCGGTGTAGGTGTTGAAGTCGCAGTAGCCGCAGCGGCTGGCGCAGTACGGCACGTGCAGGTAGAAGCCGAACGGCCGCCCGCCGAGTCCGTGCAGGGCGTGGGCGGGCAGCGAGCCGTCGGACGGCACGGGTTCGCCGTCGGGGAGTGCGGAGGGCATGCGCCCATTGTCCGGTAGCGGCCGGCGAAACCCGAAAGGGGGCCGAGGGCCGCACCGGACGGGCGGCGGGCTCACGCCTCGTTGGTGCCCGTGTACATCGCGCTGACCTCGTCGGCGTACGTCCGCTCGACCACCGGGCGCTTGATCTTCAGGCTCGGGGTGAGCTCGCCGTGCTCGATGTCCAGGTCGCGCGGCAGCAGCGTGAACTTCTTGATCGTCTGCCAGCGCTGCAGCCCGCCGTTGAGGCGCTGCACGAAGCCGTCGATCAGCTCGACGGTGGCCGGGTCGGCGACCACCTGGGCGTACGGCTTGCCGGCCAGGCCGTGCTCGGCGGCCCACGGCATGATCACCGTCTCGTCCAGGCCGATCAGCGCGGTGCAGTAGGTGCGGCCGTGGCCGATCACCAGGACGTTGCTGACGAACGGGCAGATCGCCTTGAACTTGCCCTCCACCTCGCTGGGGGCGACGTACTTGCCGTTGGAGGTCTTGAACATGTCCTTCTTGCGGTCGGTGATCCGCAGGTAGCCGCCCTCGGTCAGCTCGCCGATGTCGCCGGTGTGGAACCAGCCGTCCGGCTCCAGCACCTCGGCGGTCTGCTCGGGCATCTCGTGGTAGCCGCGCATCACGCCGGGGCCGCGCAGCAGGATCTCGCCGTCCTCGCCGATCCGGACCTCGGTGCCGGGCAGCGGCGGGCCGACGGTGCCGACCCGGAAGTCCTCGGCCCGGTTGACCGTGGAGCCGGCCGAGGTCTCGGTCAGGCCGTAGCCCTCCAGCACCGGGACGCCCGCGCCCTTGAAGAAGTAGCCGATCTCCGGGGCCAGCGCCGCGCTGCCGGACACCGCGCCGCGCAGCCGGCCGCCGAACGCGGCCCGGATCTTGGTGTACACCAGCCTGTCAGCCAGCGAGTGCCGCAGCCGCAGGCCCAGCGGGGCGCTCTCCCGGCCGGTGGCGATCTGCGCGGCCTGGACGGTCTGCGCGTACTCGCGGGCCACCTTGGCCGCCCACATGAAGATCTTGTACTTGGCGCCGCCCTCGGCCCGGGCCTTGCCCGCGATGCCGTTGTAGACCTTCTCGAAGATCCGCGGCGCGGAGGCCATCAGGGTCGGGCGGATCTCCGGCAGGTTGTGGATGATCCGGTCCACCCGGCCGTCCACCGCCATCACGTGGCCGGTGGCGATCTGCCCGGAGATCAGCGTCTTGCCGAACACGTGCGACAGCGGCAGCCACATGAACTGCACGTCGTCCGCGCGCAGCAGCCCGCTCTCCTCCTGCGCCACGCCCTCGTACGCCCAGCAGTCGTGCACCAGGCGCACGCCCTTGGGGCGGCCGGTGGTGCCGGAGGTGTAGATCAGGGTGGCGAGCTGCTCCTTGTCGAGCGAGTCGACGGCCTTCTCCACCGCGTCCGGGTGCTCGGCCAGGTAGGCGGTGCCGCGCTCCTCCAGCTCGGCCAGGGTGAGCACGGTCAGGCCGTCGGCCTGCGGCAGCCCGCCGTCCGGGGCGTCGAACAGGACCACCCACTCCAGCGCGGGCAGCGCGTCCTTCTGCTCGACGGCCTTGCGCAGCTGGCCCTCGTTCTCGGCGAACAGCGCGCGGCTGCCGGAGTTGGCCAGGATGAACGCGGTCTCGTCGGCGTTGGTGCTCGGGTAGACGGTGGTGGTGGCCGCGCCGGCGCACATGTTGCCCAGGTCGGCGATGATCCACTCGATCCGGGTGGCGGAGGCGATCGCGACCCGGTCCTCGGCCCGTACGCCCAGCGCCATCAGCCCGGCCGCCACCGCGGCGATCCGCCGGTACGCCTGCGCCCAGGTCAGCGAGCGCCACTGCTCGGCGCCCGGCGCGCTGTCCGCGGCCTGCTCGTCCACCGGAACCGGGTACCGGTACGCCTCGCCGTTCGGGGTGGCCCTTACCCTGCTGAGCAACAGGTGCGCCACGGAGGGCGGACGCCGCTCGATCACGGACTGCACTGGACTCAACGGGGACCTCCGGGGACAGGTGGACCGAGCGTGGGCGGACACCGGCCGCGGGGCGGCCGGACACCGACTTAACCGGCGAGTAACAAGAGGGCACCAGCAGCCTAGGGGGTGGGGAGCCGATCCGTAAGGGGGTGACGCGAGGCGGCACACCCCTGGGTCGGCAGTGCAGCAGCGGTTCCGACGTGAAGCTTTCCCACAGGTACCCGAATTTGGGATGCGCATATCCCCTTCGCAGACGAGAGTGTCACGGTGCTTTTCAGACTCCTACGAGCCCATCTGACCCCCTACTCCCGGGACATCACCCTGCTGGTGCTGCTGCAGCTGGTGTCCACCATCGGCATGCTGTACCTGCCGACGCTGAACGCGGACATCATCGACAGCGGCGTGCTCAAGGGCGACACCGGCTACATCCTGCGCGTCGGCGGCGTGATGGTCGGCGTGTCGCTCGCCCAGGCCGTCTGCTCGATCGGCGCGGTCCACTACGGCGCGCGCACCGCCATGGCCATCGGCCGGGACATCCGCGGCGCGGTGTTCTCCCGGGTGCAGGACTTCTCCGCCCGTGAACTCAACCAGTTCGGCGCCCCCTCGCTGATCACCCGGACCACCAACGACGTCCAGCAGGTCCAGATGCTGGCCCTGATGACCTTCACGCTGATGGTCGCCGCGCCGATCATGTGCGTCGGCGGCGTCGTCATGGCGCTCAACCAGGACGTGCCGCTGTCCGCCCTGCTGCTGGCCGTGGTGCCCGTGCTGGGCGCGGTGGTCACCGTGCTGGTCTCCAGGATGCGTCCGCAGTTCCGCGGCATGCAGACCCGGATCGACGCGGTCAACCGGATCATGCGCGAGCAGATCACCGGCATCCGGGTCATCCGGGCCTTCGTCAAGGACGACCACGAGAAGGCCCGCTTCACCGGAGCCAACGGCGAACTCGCCGACTACTCGCTGCGGGTGGGCCGGCTGATGTCGCTGATGTTCCCGATCGTGATGGGCGTGGTGAACGTCTCCAGCGTCGCCGTCTTCTGGTTCGGCGCGCACCGGATCGAGAGCGGTGGCATGCAGATCGGCGCGCTCACCGCGTTCCTCTCCTACCTGATGCAGATCCTGATGAGCGTCATGATGGCCACCTTCATGTTCATGATGGTGCCGCGCGCCGAGGTCTGCGCCGAGCGCATCCAGGAGGTGCTGGACACCGAGTCCAGCGTCGTCGCGCCGCTGCACCCGGTCACCGAACTGCGCGACCGCGGCAGCCTGGAACTGCGCGGCGTCGACTTCCGCTACCCGGGCGCCGAGGCCCCGGTGCTGCGCGGCATCGACCTGACCGCCCGCCCCGGGCAGACCACCGCCGTCATCGGCTCCACCGGCTCCGGCAAGACCACCCTGCTCGGGCTGGTCCCCCGGCTGTTCGACGCCACCGGCGGCCAGGTCCTGATCGACGGCGTGGACGTCCGCGAACTCGACCCGGTCAAGCTCTCCGAGATCATCGGCCTCGTCCCGCAGAAGCCGTACCTGTTCTCCGGCACCGTCGCCTCCAACCTGCGCTACGGCAAGCCCGACGCCACCGACGAGGAGCTCTGGCAGGCGCTGGAGACCGCCCAGGCCAAGGACTTCGTGCAGAAGCTCCCCGAGGGCCTGGACGCCCCGATCGCCCAGGGCGGCACCAACGTCTCCGGCGGGCAGCGCCAGCGCCTGGCGATCGCCCGCGCGCTGGTCCGCAAGCCCGAGATCTACCTGTTCGACGACTCCTTCTCGGCCCTCGACTACGCCACCGACGCCCGGCTGCGCGCCGCGCTCGCCCAGGAGACCGGCGACGCCACCGTGGTGATCGTCGCCCAGCGGGTCTCCACCATCCGCGACGCGGACCGGATCGTCGTCCTCGACGAGGGCGCCGTCGTCGGCACCGGCACCCACCGGGAACTGATGGCCGACAACCCGACGTACCGGGAGATCGTGCTCTCCCAGCTCACCGAGCAGGAGGCGGCGTGACCAGCCCCGAGACCCCCGAGTCTCCCGAGACCCCCGGCGCGCCCGACCTGTCCAAGGCCGGGGCGCCGTCGCCGGACGCCGCGGCGAAGTCCTCCTCGCAGGAGGCCGCCGCCCGGCGCGGCGGGGGCGGTCCGGGCCGGTTCATGGGCGCCCAGGGCACCGAGAAGTCCAAGGACTTCGGCGGCTCCGCGAAGCGCCTGTTCACCCTGCTCGGGCCCGAGCGCAAACTGCTGTTCACCGTACTGGGCTTCGGCGTGCTCGCCATCGGCTGCCAGGTGGCCGGCCCCCGGGTGCTCGGCAGGGCGACCGACCTGATCGTGGCCGGCGCCACCGGGCCGCAGTTCGCCGGAGCCCCCAGCAAGCAGGCCGTCCTGGACGCGATGCGCGCCAAGGGCGAGGGCTCCCTGGCCGACCTGCTCTCCACCATCGACTTCACGCCCGGCCAGGGCATGGACTTCGGCGCCATCGGCAGCGTCCTGCTC
Source organism: Kitasatospora sp. NPDC057198 (assembly GCF_042670125.1). Lineage (NCBI taxonomy): Bacteria > Bacillati > Actinomycetota > Actinomycetes > Kitasatosporales > Streptomycetaceae > Kitasatospora > Kitasatospora sp. NPDC057198. The sequence goes on from NZ_JBHUWH010000123.1 coordinate 14,131, forward strand.
TGGGTGCTCGGCATCTACCTGGCCGCGGTCCTGTTCGGCGTGGTGCAGGGCCGGCTGGCCGCGCTGGCGATCAACCGGACGGTGTTCCGGCTGCGCGAGGAGGTCGAGGCGAAGCTGTCCCGGCTGCCGCTCAGCTACTTCGACCGGCAGTCGCGCGGCGAGGTGCTCAGCCGGGTCACCAACGACATCGACAACATCAACCAGTCCATGCAGCAGACCATGGGCCAGGTGGTGAACTCGCTGCTCACCATCGTCGGCGTGCTGGCGATGATGTTCTGGATCTCCCCGCTGCTGGCCGTGATCGCGCTGGTCTCGGTGCCGGTCTCGGTGGTCGTCGCCACCAAGGTCGGCAAGCGCGCCCAGCCGCAGTTCATCAAGCAGTGGGGCTCCACCGGCAAGCTGAACGCGCACATCGAGGAGATGTTCACCGGGCACAGCCTGGTGAAGGTCTTCGGCCGCCAGAAGGAGGCCGCCGAGCTCTTCGAGCAGGAGAACCAGGCGCTCTACGAGGCGTCCTTCAAGGCGCAGTTCATCTCCGGCATCATCCAGCCCGCGATGATGCTGGTCGGCAACATCAACTACGTGCTGGTCGCGGTGGTCGGCGGCCTGCGGGTGGCCTCCGGCGCGCTGTCGATCGGTGACGTGCAGGCGTTCATCCAGTACTCCCGGCAGTTCAGCCAGCCGCTCAGCCAGGTCGCCTCGATGGCCAACCTGGTGCAGTCCGGCGTGGCCTCCGCCGAGCGGGTCTTCGAACTGCTGGACGCCGAGGAGCAGTCCCCCGAGCCCCAGCACCCCGAGCGCCCCGCCGAACTCCGCGGCCGGGTCGCCTTCGAGGACGTCTCCTTCCGCTACGACCCCGCCAAGCCGCTCATCGACGGCCTGTCCCTGAAGGTCGAGCCCGGCCACACGGTGGCCATCGTCGGCCCGACCGGCGCCGGCAAGACCACCATGGTCAACCTGCTGATGCGCTTCTACGAGGTCAGCGGCGGCCGGATCACCCTGGACGGCGTGGACATCGCCGCGATGTCCCGCGAGGACCTGCGCTCCGGCATCGGCATGGTCCTCCAGGACACCTGGCTGTTCGGCGGCACCATCGCCGAGAACATCGCGTACGGCGCCGAGTCCGCCACCCGCGAACAGGTCGTCGCGGCGGCGAAGGCCGCCCACGTCGACCGCTTCGTGCGGACCCTGCCCGAGGGCTACGACACCGTCCTGGACGACGAGGGCACCGGCGTCAGCGCCGGCGAGAAGCAGCTGATCACCATCGCCCGCGCCTTCCTCGCCCAGCCCTCGATCCTGGTCCTGGACGAGGCCACCAGCTCCGTCGACACCCGCACCGAGGTGCTGATCCAGCGCGCGATGGCCGAACTGCGCACCGGCCGCACCAGTTTCGTGATCGCCCACCGCCTCTCCACCATCCGGGACGCCGACGTGATCCTGGTGATGGAGAACGGCTCGATCGTCGAACAGGGCGACCACGACGAGCTGATCGCCGCCGACGGCGCCTACGCCCGCCTCTACCAGGCCCAGTTCGCCCAGGCCGTGGCCGAGGTCGACTGACGCCGCACCGCTCCGGCGCACCGGGGGAGGTCCGCCGCGGCGGGCCTCCCCCGGCCCGTTCCTGAGGCGGGGTCAGCACCGGCTGCCGCGGCCGCCGTTCACCGCGCTACCGTGGCCGGGTGCCCGAACGGAACACCGACGCCACCGCCGGCAGCGCCGCCACCGACGCCACCACCGCCACCACCGCCGCCACCGGCAGCGCCGACAGCGCCGCCGAGGCCGCGGCCGCCGCCTTCCAGGCCGAGCGCCGCTACCTGGGCGCGGTCGCCTACCGCCTGCTGGGCTCGGTCGCCGACGCCGAGGACGTGCTGCAGGACGCCTGGCTGCGCTGGCAGTCCGCCGACCGGTCGGACGTCGCCGACCCGCGCGCGTACCTGACCACGGTGGTGACCCGGCTCTGCTACGACCAGCTGGGCTCGGCCCGGGCCCGCCGGGAGGCGTACGTCGGCGAGTGGCTGCCGGAGCCGGTGCTGACGGCCCCGGGCTCCCCCGCCGAACCGGCCGAACTGGCCGTGCTGGGCGAGCAGGTGTCGGTGGCGATGCTGGCGGTGATGGAGCAGCTGACCCCGGCCGAGCGGGCGGCGTTCGTGCTGCACGACGTGTTCGCGGTCGGCTTCGACGAGATCGCCCCGGCCCTGGAGCGCTCCCCCGAGGCCACCCGCCAGCTCGCCTCGCGGGCCCGCCGCCGGATCCGGGACGGCGGCCGGCGCGGCTCGGTCGACCCGGCCGAGCACCACCGGGTGGTGTCGGCGTTCACCGCCGCGGCGGCCGGCGGCGACCTGGCCGCGCTGGTGTCGATGCTCGACCCCGAGGTGGTCTGGCACGCCGACGGCGGCGGCGTCGTCAACGCGGCGCGCCGCCCGGTGCACGGCGCGCCGTACGTCGCCCGGCTGCTGCGCAAGCTCACCACCCGCGTGGTCGACGCGGAGCACCCGATCGTCCCGGCCGTGGTCAACGGCGAGCCGGGCGCGGTCTGGTACGCGGCGCCCGGCACGGTCGGCGGCGTGATGGCGTTCACCGTCGAGAACGGCCTGGTCACCGCCGTGTACGTGATGGTCAACCCGGCGAAGCTCGGGCACCTCCAGCAGGTGTGACCCGGATCACGGTCACGTTCCGGCGGGCCGCCCCGTCCCCCTTCCACAACCGCCACCGGCGGCGTCACGGAGGAGGACGGGATGACCGAGAACGGGATGACCGGCAAGCACGTCGTGGTGATCGGCGCGGGCTACGCGGGGCTGTCCGCAGCCGCCGGGATCGGGCGCGGACCGGGGAGGGTCACCCTGGTCGCCCCCGAGCGGCGCTTCGGCCACCGCGTCCGGCAGCACGAGATCGCCGCCGGCCACCGGGTGGCCCGCCCCGAGATCGCCCACGTGCTGCGCGGGCGCCGGGTCGTCCACCGGGCCACCCGGGCGGTCGCGCTCGACCTGGCCGCCCGCGAGGTGCACACCGAGGACGGCGGGCGGATCGGGTACGACACCCTGGTGTACGCGCTCGGCAGCCGCACCGCCTGGGGCGGCGTGCCGGGCGCCGCCGAGCACGCGTACTCGGCGGAGCGCGCCGAGGAGTTGCGCCGCCGGCTCGCCGAAGGCCCCGGGACGGGCACGCTGGCCGTGGTCGGCGGCGGGGCGACCGGCATCGAACTGGCCGCCGAACTGGCCGAGGCGTACCCGGCCCGGCGGGTCCGGCTGGTCGCCGCCGGCCCGGTCGGCGGCTGGCTGTCGGAGCGCGGCCGGGCGCACGTCCTGGCGGTGCTCGGCCGCCTCGGGGTGCGGGTCGACGAGCACCACCGGGTCACCGCCGTCACGGCGGACGGGCTGACCTGCGAGAACGGGGACGTCCCGGCGGAGGTGGTGGTGTGGGCCGCCTCGATGGAGCCGCACCCGCTGGCCGCCGCCTGCGGCCTGGCCGTCAACGAACGCGGCCGCGCCCTGGTCGACGACCACCTGCGCTCGCGCTCGCACCCCGAGGTGTACGTGGTCGGCGACGCCGCCACCGTCGAGGTGCCCGGCATCGGCGAACTGCGGATGGCCTGCGCCACCGCGGCACCGCAGGGCCGCTACCTGGCCAAACTGCTCACCGGCCGCACCGGGGCGCCGTTCTCGTACCGGTACGTCACCCAGTGCCTGAGCCTGGGGCGCGGCGAGGCGCTGGTGCAGCTGATCCACGGCGACGACTCGGTGCGGCCCCGGGTGCTGACCGGCCTGACCGGGCGGCTGGTCAAGGCCGGCATCGTCAAGGGCCTGCCGCTGTCGCTGCGCTGAAACGCCGGCGGGCCGGCCCCCCGCCCCCGATCCGGGGAGGTGCCGGCCCGCCCTACAACCCCCCTGACCCGAACGACTTCTTCAACAAGGGGGCCACACCGTCCCTCCAC
>NZ_JBHUWH010000124.1:0-17809 GCF_042670125.1 Kitasatospora sp. NPDC057198
CTCGGGGAACGGCGAGGCCCAGTCTGCTGACGGTTCACTGCCGGAGCGCGCATCGGCTTCTGGTTCCTGTTACGGCACGCAGCAGCACGAACCTCCGATGGGCTCCGGCCACCAGCAGCACGGACTCGCCGTTCCCCGAGCCCCTGTTGTGGATCCCGCCGTTCTCACCGAGCCCCTGGCTTGTTCCCCTTCGTCTGCCGCAGAGATTCCCGACATGAACGAGGTCGTCGGCTCGCACGACCTGCTGCTGGTCACCCTCGACACGCTGCGCTACGACGTCGCCGCCGAGCTGCTCGCGGCCGGCCGCCTGCCCAACCTGGCGAAGGTGCTGCCGCCGGGCGGCTGGGAGCGGCGGCACTCGCCGGGGAGTTTCACGTACGCCGCGCACCAGGCGATCCTGGCCGGGTTCCTGCCGACGCCGGCCTCGCCGGACGGGCCGCATCCGCGGCTGTTCGCGGCGCGGTTCGCGGGGTCGGAGACCACCGGGTCGCGGACCTGGGTGTTCGACGCGCCCGACCTGCCGACGGCGCTGGCCGGGGCCGGGTACCGGACGGTGTGCATCGGCGGGGTGGGGTTCTTCAACAAGCGGGGGCCGCTGGGTTCCGTCCTGCCGGGGCTGTTCCAGGAGAGCCACTGGGCGCCGGAGCTGGGGGTGCCGTCGCCGACCTCCTTCGAGTCGCAGGTGGCGGTGGCGGAGCGGGTCGCGGCCGAGCAGCCGCCCGACCGGCCGCTGTTCCTGTTCGTCAACGTCTCGGCGCTGCACCAGCCGAACTGGTTCCACCTGCCGGGGGCGACCCGGGCGGACGGGGACAGCCGGGAGACGCACGCCGCCGCGCTGGAGTACGTGGACGCGCACGTGGGACGGCTGTTCGCGGCGATGAGCGCCCGGCGGCCGTGCTTCGCGATCGTCTGCTCGGACCACGGCACCGCGTACGGCGAGGACGGGTACACCGGCCACCGGATCGGCCACGAGGTGGTCTGGACCGTCCCGTACGCGCACTTCACCCTTCCCGCCGGCCCGCCGCAGGAGTCCTGATGAGCACCACCACCACCGCCGAGTCCCCGTACCAGAGCTACGTCTACGCGTACCCGCACAAGACGGCGTACCGCGCGCTGCCGGAGCGGCCGCGGCTCGCCGAGCTGTGGCGGGGCGAGAAGCAGGACGCGCTGTCGCTGTACCTGCACGTGCCGTTCTGCGAGGTGCGGTGCGGGTTCTGCAACCTGTTCACCCGGATCGGCAGCCCGGAGGGGCTGACCACGGCGTACCTGGACGCGCTGGAGCGGCAGGCGCGGCAGGTGCGGGAGGCGCTGGAGCCGGGGGCTCGGTTCGCGCTGGCGGCGTTCGGCGGCGGGACGCCGACCTACCTGGGCCCGGCCGAGCTGGAACGGCTGTGCGACATCGCCGAGTTGCGGATGGGGGCGGACCTGCGGGCGGTGCCGCTCTCGGTCGAGGCGTCGCCGGACACCGCGACGGCGGACCGGCTGCGGGTGCTGGCCGAGCGCGGGACGACCCGGCTGAGCCTGGGCGTGCAGTCGTTCCTGGACGGGGAGGCGCGGGCGGCGGTGCGCCCGCAGAAGCGGGCGGCGGTGGAGGCCGCGCTGGGGCGGGTGCGGGCGGCCGGGTTCCCGGTGCTGAACATCGACCTGATCTACGGCATCGACGGCCAGACGCCCGCCAGTTGGGTGGAGTCCCTGGACGCCGCCCTGGCGTGGCGGCCGGAGGAGCTGTACCTGTACCCGCTGTACGTCCGCCCGCTGACCGGCCTGGGCCGGCACGGCACGGCCGACGCGCCGAACCCGGAGTGGGACGCCCAGCGGCTGGCGCTGTACCGGGCGGGCCGCGACCACCTGCTGGCCGAGGGGTACGAGCAGGTGTCGATGCGGATGTTCCGCCGGGCCGGCGCGGCGAGCGCGGGCGCGGGCGCGGGCGCGGGCGAGTACGCCTGCCAGACCGACGGCATGGTGGGCCTGGGCTGCGGGGCCCGCTCGTACACCTCGCGGCTGCACTACTCCTTCGACTACGCGGTGGACGCGCGCGAGGTGCGGAAGATCATCGACGACTACGTGGCCGCCGAGGACTTCTCCCGGGCCGAACTGGGCTGGGTGATGACGGACGAGGAGACCCGGCGCCGCCACCTGGTGCAGTCGCTGCTCCAGGGCGAGGGCGTCGACCTGGCGGCCTACCGGGAGCGCTTCGGCAGCGCCCCGGAGCTGGACTTCCCGGCCGAGCTGGCCGAGTTCGCCGCCCGCGGCTGGCTGTCGGCGCAGGACCCGGCCCGGCTGCTGCTGAGCGCGGAGGGCCTGGCCTGGTCGGACGCGGTGGGGCCGCGGCTGTTCTCGCCGGCGGTGCGCGCCGGCATGGCGGAGTACGAGGCCAAGTGAGCGACCACCTGACCCTGCTCTACCGGGGCCCGCTGTCCTCCTGCGACTACGACTGCCCGTACTGCCCGTTCGCCAAGCGGCGCGACACCCCCGAGCTGCTGCGGGCCGACCGGGCGGCGCTGGAGCGGTTCACCGCCTGGGCGGCGGCGTACGGGCACGGGCGGCTGTCGGTGCTGTTCACGCCGTGGGGCGAGGGGCTGGTGCGCAGCTGGTACCGGCGGGCGATGGTGGAGCTGAGCCGGCTGCCGCACCTGGACCGGGTGGCGATCCAGACCAACGCGAGCTGCCGGACCGGCTGGCTGGCGGAGGCGGACCGCTCGAAGCTGGCGCTGTGGGTGACGTACCACCCGGGGCAGGTGACCGAGCAGCGCTTCCTCGCCAGGTGCGCCGAACTCGCCGCGCTGGGCGTGCGGTTCAGCGTCGGCGTGGTCGGGCAGCCGGAGCACCTGGCGGCGGCCCGGCGGCTGCGCGCGGCGCTGCCGCCGGGGGTCTACCTGTGGGTGAACGCGGCCGACGGGCTGAGCTACACCGACGCCGAGGCGGCGCAGTGGTCGGAGCTGGACCCGCTGTTCGGCTACAGCCGCCACCCGCACCGCAGCGCGGGCCTGCCGTGCCGGACGGGCGAGAGCGTGGTGTCGGTGGACGGGGACGGCACGGTGCGCCGCTGCCACTTCGTCCGGCCGCCGCTGGGCAACCTGTACGACGACTCGTACCGGGCGCAACTGCGGCCGCGGGCCTGCCCGTTGGGCTCGTGCGACTGCCACATCGGGTACGTGCACCTGGAGTCGCTGCCGCTGTACGACGTGTTCGCGGGCGGCGTGCTGGAGCGCATCCCGCACGGGTGGTGAGGGATGCGCTCCAACGGCCGCGCCGGGAGCTTCAGTTGTCGGTCCTGGGCAGGCCGGGCGGGTTGATCTCGGAGGTCGGCACGGCCTCGTTGTCCAGGCCCCAGCGCTTCAGGACCTGGGCGTAGCTGCCGTTCCTGATGGTCTCGTTGATGGCCTCGTTGAGCGCCTCGACCAGGCCGTTGTCCTTCCTGGTGGTGGCGGCGATCTTGCCGAGCACGGTGTCGCCCGCGCCGGAGTAGGTGCCGATCACCTCGGTCTCGCCGGTCTGCGCGGAGTGGAAGGCGGTGGCCGGGTTGGGGCCGAGCCAGGCGTCGATCCGGCCGGAGCCGAGGGCGAGGTAGTAGTCGGAGGAGTTCTGGTAGTACTTCACGTCGACCGGCTCGAGGCCGTTCTCGACGTCCTGCTCGCTCCAGGCCAGCAGCAGCTTCTCCTGGTTGGTGCCGGAGGAGACGCCGATGGTGTGCCCGGCGACGTCGGCCGGGCCCTTGACCTTCCAGTTGCCGCCCTTCTTCGCCTCGAAGCCGAGGATGTCGAGCCGGTAGGTGGCGAAGTCGTACTTCTCCTTGCGGGCCTCGGTGACGGTGACGTTGGTGACGGCCGCGTCGTACTTGCCGCTGTCCAGTCCGACGAAGACGTTCTCCCAGGAGGCCGGGTCGATCTCGACCTTCAGGCCGAGCACGTCGCCGATCAGGTACGCCAGGTCGGGCTCGGTGCCGATGACGGTCTTGTCGTCGGTGGCGTAGAAGCCGAGCGGCGGGACGGTGCCGACGTCGGCGGCGACCCGGAGGGTGCCTCTTCGTCGGACCTCGTCGGGGACGAGTGCGGCGATCGCCTCGACCTCGGGCGTGCTGATCCGGTTCTGGTCCGGGGTCAGGTTGATCTTCACGCCGTTGGGCGCGGTGCCCTCCTTCTTGGCGCCGAGGTCGGCGGAGGCGTTGTCCGCGGAGCCGCAGGAGGAGAGCAGCAGAGCGGCGGCGAGGGCGGCGGCGGCCGGAGCGAAGGTGCGGCGGTACACGGACACGGGGGCGACTCCTTTGTGCGAGAAGGGACTTCAGAGGACCTTGGTGAGGAAGGCGCGGGTGCGCTCGTGCTGCGGGTCGTCCAGCACCCGGGCGGGCGGGCCCTGTTCGACCACCACGCCGCCGTCCATGAACACCACGGCGTCGGCGACCTCGCGGGCGAAACCGATCTCGTGGGTGACCACGATCATGGTGGTGCCGGTGCGGGCCAGGTCCTTGATCACGTCGAGCACCTCGCCGACCAGCTCCGGGTCGAGCGCCGAGGTCGGCTCGTCGAACAGCAGCACCTTGGGCTCCAGGGCGAGCGCGCGGGCGATGGCGACGCGCTGCTGCTGGCCGCCGGAGAGCCGGCGCGGGTACTCGGCGGCCTTGTCGGCGAGGCCGACCCGCTCCAGCAGCTCCAGCGCCCGGGTCCGGGCCCGGTCCTTGGGCACGCCGAGCGCGCCGACCGGGGCCTCCACCAGGTTCTCCAGCACGGTCAGGTGCGGGAACAGGTTGAAGTTCTGGAACACGAAACCGAGCCGGGTGCGCTGCTTGAGCACCTCGCGCTCGGGCAGTTCGCGCAGCTTGTCGCCGACCTGCCGGTAGCCGATCAGCTCGCCGTCCACCCGGACGTACCCCCGGTCGAGCTTCTCCAGGTGGTTGACCGCCCGCAGCAGGGTGGACTTGCCGGAGCCGGACGGGCCGAGCACCACGGTGACGGTGCCGGGCCGTACGTCGAGGTCGATGCCGCGCAGCACCTCCAGCCGTCCGAACCGCTTGTGCACGCCGCGCACTTCGACCATGGCCGTGGCGCTCTCGCCGCTCATGCCCGCTTCTCCTTGCTCTCGGTGACAGCGGCGCGCAGCCGCTGCCAGGGGGTGGGCGGCGCGTGGCGCTCGCTGCCGCGGGCGAAGTAGCGCTCGACGTAGTACTGGACCAGCGAGAGGGCGGTGGTCAGCAGCACGTACCAGACGGTGGCGACCATCAGCAGCGGCACCACCCGGCCGGTGCGGCCGTAGATCACCTGGACCTGGTAGAAGAGCTCGCCGATCGCCATCACGTAGACGATCGAGGTGCCCTTGAACAGCGAGACGACCTCGTTGGCGGCGTTCGGCAGGATGCCGCGCATGGCCTGCGGCAGCACGATCCGCCACGCCTGCCGGAACCTCGGGATGCCGAGCGCGGCGGCCGCTTCGAGCTGCCCGGCGTCCACCGCGAGCACCCCGCCCCGGATGATCTCGGCGGCGTACGCGGCCTGGTGCAGGGCGAGGCCGAGGACGGCGGCGCCGAGGGCGCCGAGCAGGTCCATGGTGCCGAAGGAGGCGAAGGTCGGGCCGAACGGGATGCCGATCCCGATCCGCTTGTACAGGTAGGCCAGGTTGAACCAGAACACCAGCTGCACGATCAGCGGGATCGAGCGGAACGCCCACACGTACGTCCAGGCGATGGTGCGCAGGACCTGGCTGCCGGACAGCCGCAGCGCGGCGATCACCGCGCCCAGCGCGAAGCCCAGGACGGTGCCGTAGGCGGTGAGTTGGAGGGTGACGCCGACCGCGCGCAGGATGCTGTCGGAGAACACGAAGGTGCGGAAGGTCGGCCAGTCCCAGCCGGGGTTGACGGCCAGGCCGTGCAGGAACTGGGCGGCTAGCACCAGCGCGGCCAGGCCGGCCACCGGCCGCCACGGCCGGCGGTGCGGGACGATCGTCAACTGCCCGGCCGGGTCGTCGGGTTGTCGCAGCGGCGGGGCCTTCTCGGGGGTGAGGGCGGTCATCGGGGGCTCCGTGGTCAGGGGTGCTCGGGCGGGTTGATCTCGGACTCGGTGATCGCCGAGTCGGCGGTGCCCCACTTGGCCAGGATCCTCCGGTACGTGCCGTCCTTGATCAGCTCGTTGACGGCGGCCTGGAAGGCGGGGGTGAGCGGCGAGCCCTTCTTGAACGCGAAGCCCACGTCGAGGCGGTGGAACTCACCGAGGAAGCGGATCTTCGCGGCGGGCTGGGCGGCCTGGTAGCGCAGGCCGTTGATGGTGGACATCACCACGTCGAGGCGGTTCTGCTGGAGGCCGGTGAGCACGGCCCCGTTCTCGGAGAACGCCTTGACCTCGTACGGTTTCTTGCCGGCCTGCGCGCAGACGTCCTTCTCGGCGTTCAGGGTGGCCTCGAAGGTGGTGCCCGCGCCGGTGCCGATGGTCAGGCCGCACAGCTGGACCAGGTCGGTGACGGCGTTCAGCGCGGTGTTGTCGGAGCGCACCGCGAAGCCCTGCCCGTCGTCGACGTAGGTGACGAAGTCGACGGTCTTCAGCCGGGCCGCGGTGACGCCGAAGTTGCCGGTGCCGACGTCGTACTTGCCGCTGCCGAGCGCGGGCAGGATGGTCTCGAACGCGGCGTCCTCGCGCTGCACCTTCAGCCCGAGCACCGCGGCGACGGCGTCGGTCAGGTCGACGTCCAGCCCGGTGATCTCCTTCCTGCCCTCCGGGTAGTACGCCCCGGGCGGGGCGCCGACCGCGCCGCCGAGCCTGATCGTGCCGGACGCCTTGACGTCGTCGGGCAGCAGCGCGGCCGCGGCCTCGCTCTTCCGCAGGCCGCTCAGGACGTCCTGGCTCGGCTGGATGCCGACCGGCGCGGCGTTCGGGGCGGCCACCGGGTCGGAGCCGCAGCCCGTCAGCGCCAGGGCGGCGGCGGTGGCCAGGGCGGCCGCGGGAAGGTGGCGCTTCATCGGGTGGGTGCCTTTCCGGCCGCCGCGGCGGCCAGGTCCTGCGGGTGGTGGGACGGACGGGGGCGGAGCAGGTCCTTCTCGAACAGCAGCGGGTCGCCGTCCGGTGCGGGCTCTGCGCGGACGTCGAACAACGGGGTGTACCCGGCCGCCAGGTAGAGGCCCCTGGCCTCGGGCTGGCGCGGGCCGGTGGTGAGGAGGATCCGGCGGTACCCGGCCTCCCGGGCGGCGGCCTCCAGTTCGGCCAGCACCCGGCGGCCGAAGCCCTGGCGACGGTGCCCGGCGGCGGTCCACATCCGCTTCACCTCGGCGGTGCCCTCGTCCGCGTGGCGGCGGTAGGCGCCGCCGGCCACCGGTTCGTCCCCGCGCAGCAGCAGGAGCAGCAGGCCGTCGGGCGGGGTGAACTCCTCGGCGCCGTAGCGGGCCATCTCCCGGTGGCCGCCGGGGCCGTAGCGGGTGACGTACTCGTGGGTGAGTTCGCGGACCAGCGGTTCGGCGAGCGGGTCGCCCAGGACGGCCCGCACCACGGTCAGGGCGCTCATGCGGCCGCGGCGGCCTTGGCGGCGTCGCGCTTGGCGACCTCCTCGCGGACGATCGGGATGACGTGCCGGCCGAAGTCGATGGCGTCGCCGACGTGGTCGTAGCCGCGGGCGGAGAGGATGTCCACGCCGAGGTCGTAGTAGTCGAGCAGCGCCTGGGCGACCGTCTCGGGCGTGCCGACCAGGGCGTTGGAGTTGCCGGCCCCGCCGGTGGCGGCGGCGGTCGGGGTCCACAGCGCGCGGTCGTAGCGCTCGCCGGCCTCGGCGATCTCCAGCAGCCGCTGCGAGCCGGCGTTCTCCGGCCCGTCGCCGCCGGTCAGCCGGCGGCGCACCAGGTCGTTCGCCTCCCGGCGGTGCTTGATCGCGGCGACCGTGCGGTGCGCCTTCTCCCAGGCGAGTTCCTCGGTGGGCGCGATGATCGGCCGGAAGGCGACCTGGATCCGCGGGGTGTCGGTGCGCCCGGCGGCCCGGGCGGCGGCCTTCACCAGCTCGATCTGCTCGGCGGTGCGGGCCAGCGGCTCGCCCCACAGCGCGTAGATGTCGGCCTCGGCGCCGCCGGCCGCGAACGCGGCGGGCGAGGAGCCGCCGAAGGAGACGTCCGGCCGGGGCTGCTGGACCGGGAAGACGTCCGAGACGAAGTCGTCGAAGCGGTAGAACTCGCCCTCGTGGTCGAAGGGTTCGCGGCTGGTCCACGCCTTCTTGACGATGCCGATGTACTCGCGGGTGCGGTCGTAGCGGCGGTCCTTGGGCAGGAAGTCGCCCTCGCGCCGCTGCTCGTGGTCGCTGCCGCCGGTGATGAAGTGCACGGTGAGCCGGCCGTCGCTGATCCGGTCCAGGGTGGCGAAGGTCTTGGCGGCGAAGGTCGGGTACGAGACGTTGGGCCGGTGCGCGAGCAGGATCTGCAGCCGGTCGAGCTTGGCGGCGAGGTACGCGGCGGAGGCGGCGGGCTCGGGCGATCCGGCGCCGTAGGCGAACAGCACCCGGTCCCAGCCGTGGTCCTCGTGGGCGCGGGCCAGGCGCAGCGTGTAGTCGCGGTCGAAGGCGTGGGTGGTGCGGGCGGTGGTCTCCGAACCGTCGCCGGTGGCGGCGATTCCGAGGAACTCGACGGGCATGGTGAAGCCTCTTCCGGAGGTGCGGGGCCGCGTCCGGGCAGGCCGGGGAGCGCCTCGGCGGGCGGGCGCGAACGGCGGCGGCGGCAGGTGGGGAGAACGGCGTGGGCGCGTGACGGGGCGCCGGCTCGGGAGCGAGCGGGAAGGCGGGGGTCGGCGGCAGCGTGCGCCTGTCGATCCGTCCGGACGGACGGGTTCCCGGCCCGCGAAGGGGCGACCGAGGGAGGACTCCCGGAGGAGGAAGGGCCGGTCAGGCGGCCCGCTGCCGGGTCAGCCGCGACACGCCGCGGACCACACCCGACCGAAGTCGATGTGGCCTCGCTTCACGAGGGCGGGCTGCTCGGCTGTCATGTCGAACAGTTGAGCAGTGCCGCCGACCGCCCGTCAACCTTCCCGCCGGGAACGAAACACCGGCGTCACACCCGCGTCCTTGACAGCCTTCGCTCGCGCACGCGTACGATCGGAACCGGAGCGAGAACCACCCGGGCCCGGACGAACTGCCTTCCGGCCCAGCCGCGTTGAGGGACGCGGCGCGCGTGAGTGACGGCATGCGGCCACCGCCCGCCCCGCCGCCCGTTGGAGCCCTCATGGCCTCGCCCGCCCTCCCGTCCACCGGTCCCCGGTCCACCGCGCCACCGGCCCCGGCCGGCCCCGGCGCCGGCCCTGCCGCCCCGCCGCCCGAGCTGTTGACCGACCTGTTGACCGAGCCGTCGGCCGAGCTGCCGATCGTGCCCCGCCGCCGCCCCGGGCGGTACGTCAGCGGCGGCCTGGCGCTGCTCGCCGCCGCCCTGCTGGTGCGCTCGCTGGCCGGCAACCCGGCCTTCGAGTGGCCGGTGGTCGGCACCTACCTGACCGCCCCGTCGATCCTGCGCGGCCTGCTGCTGACGCTCTGGCTGACCGGCGCGGTGATGGTGCTCGGCTTCGCCCTGGGCACCCTGCTCGCGGTGGCCCGACTGTCGGACAACCCGGTGCTGCGGAGCCTGAGTTGGGGCTTCGTGTGGATCTTCCGGGCCACTCCGCTGCTGGTCCAGCTGCTGTTCTGGTTCAACATCGGGGCGCTGTACCCGACGCTGTCGCTCAGCCTGCCGTTCGGCGGCGAGCTGTTCGCGGTGAAGACCGTCAACCTGCTGGGCCCGGTGCTGACCGCCCTGGTCGGACTGACCCTGCACGAGGCCGCGTTCGCCGCCGAGGTGGTGCGCTCGGGCGTCCAGTCGGTCGACCAGGGCCAGTTGGAGGCGGCCGCCTCGCTGGGCCTGGACCGCGGCCGGGTGCTGCGCCGGATCGTGCTGCCGCAGGCGATGCGGGCGATCCTGCCGCCCGCCGGGAACATGCTGATCGGCACCCTCAAGGGCACCTCGGTGATCAGCGTGCTGGCCGTCCACGACCTGCTGTTCTCCGCCCAGTTGATCTACAACCAGACGTACCGGGTGATCCCGCTGCTGATGGTGGCCACCGTCTGGTACGTCGTGGTGACCAGCGTGCTGTCGGTCGGCCAGTACTACCTGGAGCGGCACTTCGCCCGCGGCGCCACCCGCGGCGGACTGCCGCCGACGCCGTGGCAGCGGGCCCGCGCCCTCTACCGGCGCACGGCCGGGCGGTGAGCGCGGTGCCCGTACTGGTCGTGGTCGGGGCCGGGCCGCGCGGCACCGGCCCGCTGGAGCGGATCGCCGCCAACGCCCCCGAACTGCTGGGCCCCGGCGTCGAGTTGGACGTCCACCTGGTCGACCCGCACCCGCCCGGCGGGGGCCGGATCTGGCGGCACGCGCAGTCCCCGCTGCTGCGGATGAACTCGATGGCCGAGGACGTCACCATGTTCACCGACGAGCGCACCACCATGGACGGCCCGGTCCGCCCCGGCCCCTCGCTCGCCGAGTGGGCCGCCGACCCGGCCGCCCACCCCCCGTACCTGCCGGTCGGGGACCGGGAGGTGGCCGCCGAACTGCACGCCCTGGCCCCCACCGACTTCCCCACCCGGCGCGCCCAGAGCGGCTACCTGGACTGGGTGCTGCGCCGGGCCGCCGGCGAACTCCCGGACAACGTACGGCTGTTCGTCCACCGGGACACCGCGCGCCGGCTCACCGGCGAACCGGACGGGCCGCAGCTCGTCCACCTCTCCGACACCGTGCTGCTCGCCGACCGGGTGGTGCTCGCCCTCGGCCACCTGGACTCCGCGCCCGGCCCCGACACCGCCGACCCGCGCGACTTCGCCGAACGGCACGGCCGCACCTACCTGCCGCCCGCGTTCACCGCCGACGCCGACCTGTCCGGCCTGGCCCCCGGCGAACGCGTCCTGGTCCGCGGCCTCGGCCTGGCCTTCGTCGACCTGGTCGCACTGCTCACCGAGGGCCGCGGCGGCCGCTTCTCCCCGCGCCCCGGCGGCGGCCTGCGCTACCACCCCTCCGGCCGCGAACCCGTACTGTACGCGGGAAGCCGCCGCGGCGTCCCGTACCACGCCAAGACCGGCTACCGGCTCCAGGGCCCGCCCCCGCCGCTGCCCCGCTACTTCGGCCCCGACCTCGAACTCCCGGACGGGAAACTCGAGTTCAAGCGCGACCTGTGGCCCGCCATGGCCAAGGAGCTCGGCTTCGCCTACTACCACGAACTGTTCCACGGCCACCCCGAACGCACCACCCTGCCCTGGGCCGAGTTCCTGGCCGCCTACGACCGCCACCCCTGGGAGAGCCCCGAACGCGCCGCCCTGGTCGCCGCCGCCGTCCCCGACCCCGAGGACCGCCTCGACCTGGAACGCCTGGACCGCCCGCTCGCCGGCCTGCGGGTCGGCAGCCCCGCCGAACTCCAGCAGCACCTGCGCGCCCACCTGCGCGCCGACCTGGCCCGCCGCTCCGACCTGCGGCACAGCGCCGACCTCGGCGCCTTCTACGCCCTGCTCTCGATCTACGGCCGGCTCATCCGCCTGCTGCCCGCCCACCCGCTCACCGCCCGCTCCACCGCTGCCGAACTCGACGGCTGGTGGCAGGGTTTCTTCTCCTGCTACGCCTCCGGCCCGCCCGGCTTCCGGCTCGAACAGCTGCTCGCCCTCTCCGACGCCGGACTGCTGCACTTCCTCGGCCCCGACCTGCACGTCGACCTCGACGAGGAGCACGGCACCTTCCGCGCCTCCTCCCCCGCCCTGCCCGGCCACCACGTCCACGGCACCGCACTGGTCGACGCCTTCCTGCCCCGGCACGCCCTCGACCGCAGCAACGACCCGCTGCTGCGCCAACTCCTGCGCGACGGACGGATCGACGAAGAACGGCTGGCCGACCCCGACGGCCACACCTACCGCTCCGGGCTGGTCCGCACCGACCCCGACGCCCGCCTGATCGACCCCTCCCTCGGCCACCGCCCGCACCCGCGCCGCACCGCTCTCGGCGCCCCCACCACCACCCGCGCCCCGGCCGCCTTCGCCCGCCCGCACACCGACGCCCCGTCCTTCCGGCAGAACGACGCCGTCGCCCGCCGCCTGCTCACCGAACTCCAGAAGGAGGACTGACCGCCGCCGCACGACACGTCCCCCCGCACCGGATACGCTCCGAGGACCCCGAGCCCTCCGGAGAGTCCGCCATGGCCAAGCAGCCCCCGCACCGCGACCCCGCCCAGGACGCGCCGCACGTCGCGCCGCCGGCCCGTGCCGCCGCCGGCCTGCCCGCGATCGGGCACACCCTGCGGATGGCCGCCGAGCAGATGTCCCCGGGCCGGACGCTGGCCACCCTGCGCAAGGTCAACCAGCCCGGCGGCTTCGACTGCCCCGGCTGCGCCTGGCCCGAGCCGGACAAGCCGCACCTGGCCGAGTTCTGCGAGAACGGCGCCAAGGCCGTCGCCGAGGAGGCCACCGAGCGCCGGATCACCCCGGCCTTCTTCGCCGAGCACCCGGTCGCCGACCTCGCCGAGCGCTCCGGCTACTGGCTCGGCCAGCAGGGCCGGCTCACCACCCCGATGCTGCTGGACGAGGGCGCCACCCACTACGCCCCGATCGGCTGGGACGACGCCTTCGCGCTGATCGCCGAGGAGCTGACCGCGCTCGACTCCCCGGACGGGGCCGCCTTCTACACCTCCGGCCGCACCTCCAACGAGGCCGCCTTCGCGTACCAACTGTTCGCCCGCAGGCTCGGCACCAACAACCTGCCGGACTGCTCCAACATGTGCCACGAGTCCTCGGGCTCGGCGCTCACCGAGACGCTCGGCGTGGGCAAGGGCAGCGTCTCGCTCAAGGACCTGTACCAGGCCGACCTGATCGTCGTCGCGGGCCAGAACCCGGGCACCAACCACCCCCGGATGCTCTCCGCCCTGGAGCGCGCCAAGCGGGCCGGCGCGAAGATCGTCAGCGTCAACCCGCTGCCCGAGGCCGGGCTGGAGCGGTTCAAGAACCCGCAGACCCCGCGCGGCCTGGTCGGCGGCGGCACCAGGCTCACCGACCTGTTCCTGCAGATCCGGCTCGGCGGCGACCTCGCCCTGTTCCGCGCCCTGAACCACCTGCTGCTCACCACCCCGGGCGCCGTCGACGAAGCCTTCGTCGCCGAACACTGCGCCGGCTACCACGAGTTCGCCGCCGAGGCCGCCGAGCTCGACCGGGCGGCCGTGCTGCGCGCCACCGGCCTGCCCTGGGAGCAGATCGAGGAGCTGCACCGCCTGGTGCTCGACTCGCGGAAGGTCGTCGTCTGCTGGGCGATGGGCCTCACCCAGCACAAGCACTCCGTCCCCACCATCCGCGAGGTGGTCAACTTCCTGCTGCTGCGCGGCAACGTGGGCCGCCCCGGCGCCGGCGTCTGCCCCGTCCGCGGGCACAGCAACGTCCAGGGCGACCGCACCATGGGCATCTTCGAGCGCCCCTCCACCGCCTTCCTGGACGCCCTCGGCAAGGAGTTCGGCTTCGAGCCGCCGCGCGCGCACGGCCACGACACCGTCGACACCATCCGGGCGATGCGCGACGGCCGGGTCAGGGTGTTCTTCGCGATGGGCGGCAACTTCGTCTCCGCGAGCCCCGACACCGGCGCCACCGAGGCCGCGATGCGCAACTGCCGGCTCACCGTGCACGTCTCCACCAAGCTCAACCGCTCGCACCTGGTCACCGGCGCCCGCGCCCTGATCCTGCCCACCCTCGGCCGCACCGACCGCGACCTCACCCCCGCCGGGCCGCAGTTCGTCAGCGTCGAGGACTCCATGGGCATGGTGCACTCCTCCCGCGGCGGCCTGCGCCCGCCCGCGCCCGGCCTGCTCTCCGAGGTCGCCATCGTCACCCGGCTGGCCCGCGCCGTCCTCGGCCCCCAGGACCCCACCCCCTGGGAGGAGTTCGCCCTCGACTACGACCGGATCCGCGAACGCATCGCCCGGGTCGTCCCCGGCTTCGACGACTACAACACCAGGGTCCGCCGCCCCGGCGGCTTCGCCCTCCCGCACGCCCCGCGCGACAGCCGCACCTTCCCCACCGCCACCGGGAAGGCCAACTTCACCGTCAACCCGCTGACCGCCCCCGACGTCCCGGCCGGCCGCCTGCTGCTCCAGACCCTCCGCTCGCACGACCAGTACAACACCACCGTCTACGGCCTGGACGACCGCTACCGCGGCATCACCGGCGGCCGCCGCGTCGTCCTGGTCAACCCCGCCGACGCCGCCGAACTCGGCCTCACCGAAGGCCAGTTCGTCGACCTGGTCAGCGAGTGGACCGACGGCAGCGAGCGCCGCGCCCCGCACTTTCGGGTGGTCCACTACCCCGTCGCCCGCGGCGGCGCGGCCGCCTACTACCCGGAGACCAACGTCCTCGTCCCGCTGGACTCCACGGCCGACATCAGCAACACCCCGACCTCGAAGTCCGTCCTGATCCGCTTCGAGACACCGTAGCGAAGGCGTTCAGGGGCCCGGGGAACGGCGGGGCCGTGGCTGCGGGCGGTTCAGGGCCGGAAGCGTCCAGCCGCCCCCGGCCCCCGGACCTCAACCCGCCGACCGGCTCCCCGACGGCGACGCCGCCTCGCCCCCGCTCGGCGACCCCGACCCGCTGGGCGTCCCGCTCGAACTCGCCGAGCCCGAGGCCGATTCACCGGGCGAAGCCGAACCCGGAGCCGGCTCCGAAGGCGTCCCCGACCCGCTCGGCGTCCCCGACCCGCTGGGCGATCCCGACCCGCTGGGCGACCCCGTCCCGCTCGGCGTCCCGGAGTCCGAAGGCGACGCAGGAGCGCTCGGCGTCGCGGACGCGCTCGGCACCCCCGGCGCGGTGGGCGTCGGCGACGCCGCAGGCGGTGTCGGGAGCGTCGACGGCTTGGCCGGCTGGATCCGCACCGCGCCCAGCTGGACGTCCGGCACCTTCCACTGGCCGCCCGCGTCGTCCGCCGCCTCGTCCCCGTCCGGGCGCACCGCGCCCAGGATCGGCATGGCCCCGATCTGGGTGACCTTCACCACGTCCCCGGTGTGCGGGGCCTGGACGATCAGCCCGCCGCCGATGTACATCCCGATGTGCGTCGCGCCGCCGTAGTAGACGATCAGGTCGCCCGGCCGGATCTGGTTCAGCGGCACGTGCTTGAGCTGCGCCCACTGCTCCTGGCTGGTGCGCGGGATGGGCACCCCGGCGTGCAGCCACGCCTGCGAGGTGAGGCCGGAGCAGTCGAACACGTCCGGTCCGGCGCCGCCCCACACGTAGTCCTTGCCGAGCTGCTGGAGCGCCCAGGCGACCGCCTTGCGGCCCGCCGCCGACGGCGTCCGCTCGCCCTTGCCGAGCGCCCCGGAGGCGAGGAAGGCGAGTTGGGCCTCGCTGGCCCGCTGCTTCTCCAGTTCGGCGAGTTCTTCGCGCTGGGCGCCGGTGAGCGAGCCGACCAGCTGCTCGACCTCGGCGAGCTTGGCGGCCACGTCGTTCCTGGCCTTCTCCTGGTCGGCGGCCAGCGTCTTCGACTCGGCGACCGCCTGCTCGGCGGCGGCGCGCAGCGCCTCGAGGGTGTCCCGGTCGGCCTTGAGCCGGTCCAGGAACTCCTTCTGCGAGTGCCCGGCGGAGCGCAGGAGTTCGGCGATCAGCAGGGCCTCGTACGGGTTCTCGGCCATCAGCAGTTCGGCGTACCCGGAGACCTGGCTGTTGCGGTACTGCGCGGCGGCGAGCTGCGAGGCGAGGTCGCTGCCGGTGTCGACGGCGTCCTGCTGCCGTTCGGCCCGCACGGTGAGGTCCTCGACGGTGGCCTGCTGCTCGGCGAGGGCGGCGACGGTGCCGTTGTACTTCTCGGTGGCGGCCTCGGCCTGCTGGTAGAGCTCGTGCAGCTGGTCGAGCAGCGGCCCGAGGGTGCGCTTGGCGTCGGCGAGCGGGTCGGCCCCCGGGGCGACCGTCGGGGCGGTGACCGCCGGGGTGCCGGGTTCGGGCACCGCGTACGCGGCCGAGCCGAGGAACGGCAGGGTGAGCGCGGCGGCGGCGAGCACCGCTCCGCAGCGCAGCGCGGCGCGCACCCACGGTCGCAGGCCGGTCGACTCGGTCCGCTGTCCAGCCCCCATCGGCCGGCCCTCCCCTGGTTGTCCGTCGGCGATCGGACCGATCCTGTCACGGGAACCCCCGTCGGCGGCAGGTGCTTTCGGGACCGCCGGGTGAATTCTCATCCGGTCCGGCATGTGAGAACGGTCTCACGGCGGGGCGCGGGCGCCCGGCCGGTCTCCACGGAAACCGGTCCTCCCGGCAACTCCCGCGCCACGAACGGAACCGCGACTCCGCGTCGAGTTAACCTCCCGTTCACCATCCCTCCCTACCTTCGCCGAGGACAGCAACGTCAGTCCGACCACTACGACGATTGTTTGGGTATGGAACACATCACGTTCCTGGTGGCCGTTGTGATCATCACGGCGCTCGCCTTCGACTTCACCAACGGCTTCCACGACACCGCCAACGCGATGGCCACCTCCATCGCGACCGGCGCGCTCAAGCCCAAGGTCGCCGTCGCGATCGCGGCGGTGCTGAACTTCGCCGGTGCCTTCCTCTCCGTGAAGGTCGCCACCACCATCTCGGGCGGCCTCGTCAACGAGAAGGCCGGACTGCAGCCCTCGATCATCTTCGCCGCCCTGGTCGGCGCGATCCTGTGGAACCTGCTGACCTGGCTCAAGGGCCTACCCTCGTCCTCCTCGCACGCCCTGTACGGCGGCCTGATCGGCGCCACCGTGGTCGGCACCGGCCTGCACGGCGTGAACTTCACCACCGTGGTCACCAAGATCCTGATCCCGGCGGTCGCCTCGCCGATCATCGCGGGCCTGGCCTCCTGGGGCGCGACCAAGCTGGCCTACCTGATCACCCGCGGCGCCCCGGTGGAGGGCACCGAGAAGGGCTTCCGCCGGGGCCAGGTCTTCTCGTCCTCGCTGATCTCGCTCGCGCACGGCACCAACGACGCGCAGAAGACGATGGGCATCATCACGCTGACCCTGATCTCGGCCGGCGCGCTGGACAAGGGCGACGGCCCGCCGGTCTGGGTGATCGTCAGCGCGGGTCTGGCCATCGCGCTGGGCACCTACATGGGCGGCTGGCGGATCATCCGCTCGATGGGCTCCGGGCTGGCCGACATCCGGCCGCCGCAGGGCTTCGCCTCGGAGA
This sequence comes from Kitasatospora sp. NPDC057198, assembly GCF_042670125.1. Lineage (NCBI taxonomy): Bacteria > Bacillati > Actinomycetota > Actinomycetes > Kitasatosporales > Streptomycetaceae > Kitasatospora > Kitasatospora sp. NPDC057198. Next base: position 17,134 of record NZ_JBHUWH010000124.1, read on the forward strand.
CCGCGGCCGCGACGGTGATCCTGACCTCCTCGCACATGGGCTACGGCCTGTCCACCACCCAGGTGTGCTCCGGCGGCATCATGGGCGCGGGCCTGGGCGGCCCGTCCGGCAAGCTGCGCTGGGGCATGGTCCGCCGCATGGTCGCCACCTGGGGCCTGACCCTGCCGGCCTCCGCCGCGGTCTCCGGCGTGGCCGCGCTGGTCGCCGACCGCGGCAACTGGGGCGTGGCCCTGGTGGGCCTGGCGCTGGTGGCGGGCGCCGGTTCGATGTGGCTGGTCTCGCGCCGCCGTCCGGTGCACGCGGAGAACGTCAACGAGGCGGACGCGGCCCCGGTGGCCGTCGGACTGCCCGCCGCCCCCGCCCCGACCACCCTCGCGGCCTGAGAGGAACCCCGCCATGGACATCAAGTGGGCCGCACTGGCCGAGACCGCGGGCGTCAGCCTGCTGGTGACCGTCGCCGTGGTCGTCGTCTTCGCGCTCGGCAACCTCGCGCTGTCCCGCCGGGAGGCCGCCGTCGCGGCGGGCACCGGCCGGGGCGTCCCGGCCCTGGTCGCCGCGGGCGTCTGCTTCGCGGCCTGCGCGGCCGTGGTGCTGTACGGCATCTCGCTGATCGCCGCCAAGTAGCCGAGCAGGAGCGCGCGCACGACGAAGGGCCCCCGCCGGGACGGCGGGGGCC
>NZ_JBHUWH010000125.1:0-17758 GCF_042670125.1 Kitasatospora sp. NPDC057198
CGACCCCACTGCTCGTACGAGCGGCGGGGCCGGGGCCTTCTGGGCCTTCTGGGCTTTCTGGATCGGCGGGTCGGGGCCTTCTGGAGCGGCGGGGCCTTCTGGGTCGCCGGGGCCTTCCGGGTCGGCGGGGCCGGGCGGGCCTACCAGCGGCCCGGCTCGTCGCGGGTGCCCAGGCGGCGGGCCACGGCGGGCTCCTCGGAGACCACCCGTCCGAGGACCAGCGCCAGGGTGACGGCGGCGAACAGCACGATCAGCCAGGACAGCGCGGTGAACACCACCCCGTACGGGCCGAACTTGTCGATGGAGGCGGTCATCGCGTGCGGCAGGTAGACCTTCGAGGCGATGCCGAGGCCGACCTCGGCGACGCCGCACAGCAGGGCGCCGGGCAGCAGCGGGTACCAGCGGATCCGGCCGCCGAGCAGCAGGTGCTGGGTCCACCACCACACGCCGGTGGAGGCCAGGAAGGTCAGCGGGACGCCCAGCCACAGGCCGGCGCCGAAGCCCCTGCGCATCGGGACCTGGACGACCAGGAACACCATCCAGCCCATCAGCCACACCACCCAGCGCCACAGGGCCAGCCGGGCGCTGTTCTTCGGCATCTCCCAGGCCCGCTCGCAGACCCGCTGGAGGGCCCGGCTGAGCGCGGTCGCGGAGGCCAGGGTGACCAGCGCGCCGACCACGCCGATGCTCTGGGTGGTGCCGTCGACGTGGGTGTTCATCAGCTGCTGGACCTGCTGCTGGGCCGGGCCCTGGAGGCCGAGCTGCTCGCGCAGCGAACCGGTGACGCTGTTCTTGAGGGTCGCCGGGGCGAACACCGCGACCACGAACAGGGCCGGCAGCGCGGACAGGAACGCCTGCGCGGCCAGCCGGGTGGCGTTGTCCAGCAGGTTGACCCGGATCAGGTTGCTGACGGCCCGGCCGACCAGCGGGATCCGCTCGGGGGCGCCCTTGGCGGACTCGGTGAGCCGGGCCGCCCGCTGCCTCGCCGACTCCCACCGGCCGGAGCCCGGACCGGGGCCGGAGCCGGGGCCCGGATCCTGTTCCGCTCGTCGCAGTGACTCTGTCACGCCGAAACCTCCGCAAGCGCCGCCGGGCCGGGAACCTCCATCGTCACCCGGCCCGCGGCGGCGGAGCCCCGCCGCCTACTTCTTCCGGGTGAGCTTCGCGACCCGGTCGTTCACCCCCCAGGCGGTGACCCGCCACAGCGCCTCGACCACGATGCTGCGGCTCATCTTCGACGCGCCGTGCTCGCGCTCCACGAAGGTGATCGGCACCTCGGCGACCTTGAACCCGGCCTTCACCGCGCGCCAGGCCAGGTCGACCTGGAAGCAGTAGCCCTGCGAGGCGACCTGGTCCATGCCGAGGCCGAGCAGGGTCTCCTTGCGGAACGCCCGGTAGCCGCCGGTGACGTCCCGGATCGGCACGTCCAGCATCAGCCGGGAGTACGTGGAGCCGCCCTTGGACAGCAGCAGCCGGGACTTCGGCCAGTTCACCACCGCGCCGCCGGGCACCCAGCGCGAACCCAGCACCAGGTCCGCGCCGCGCAGCGCGGTCAGCAGCCGGGGCAGCTCCTCCGGCTGGTGCGAGCCGTCCGCGTCCATCTCGACCAGCACGTCGTAGCCGTCGTCGATGCCCCAGCGGAACCCGGCCAGGTAGGCCGCGCCGAGCCCCTCCTTGCCCTTGCGGTGCAGCACCTTCACGTGGTCGTCGTCGGCGGCCAGGGCGTCGGCGAGCTTGCCGGTGCCGTCCGGACTGTTGTCGTCCGCGACCAGGACGTGCGCCTCGGGGACGGCGGCGCGGACTCGGGAGACGATCCGCTCGACGTTCTCGGCCTCGTTGTAGGTCGGGATGATCACCAGGATCTTGCCGAGACCGGCGAACGGGGTCTCCGGGGAGGAACTCACAGCTGGGTGCCTTTCGGGAGCGGCTGACCGGGACGGCGCACGGGTGCGCGATCCCCACGGTAGGCCACCGGACGGGCTGCCCCGGGCACCCGGCGGGGCCGGGGTCAGCGCCCGCAGGCCCGGCAGGGCCGCCGGGTGCCCCGGTGGTAGGCCAGGGCGGCCAGGCCGAGACCCAGGCCCCACAGCCAGTAGGCGGGCATGGCCACCCACAGGAAGGACAGCGGCAGCGCGTCCGGTTGGTCCACCCGGTGGACCGTCTCCCCGACCAGTTGGCCGATGCCGACGCCGAAGTAGACCAGCAGCCCGACCGAGACCGCCGCCGCGGGCCAGAGCAGCAGCCGGCGCGGCACCCGCCGCCCGCCCAGCAGCGGCAGCGGGCGGGGGAGGACCCGGCCCCAGCGGTGCACCAGGGCCAGCGGCAGGGCGGTGCCGGCCAGCAGGAACCCGGTCTCGAACGCCGCCAGCGACAGCGCCCCGGCGGCGTCCGGCCGCCCCGGGCTGCCGAAGCCCAGGCCGTACTGGGCGGCGATCCGCAGCCAGCAGGACGCCACCGCCCCGTACGCCGCCCACCGGGCCCAGCGCGGCGGCCGGGCCGACGGGTCGTACACCAGCCGCCCGCCGGTGCGGCCGCAGCGCGGGCAGTCGCCCCGGCGGCGGTGGTGGGCCAGCGCGGCGGCCGCGAGCAGGACCGACAGGGCGAGGCAGCAGGCCCGGCTGGCGAACCCGGCGGCCGAGAACGGGATGTGCAGGCCGGGCAGCAGCCGGCCGACCACGTCCAGCAGCAGGAACGGGCAACTCAGCAGCAGGGCCGCACTCACCGCGGCGGCCCCGGCCACCAGCGGGGTGCGCGGCCCGGCGGCCCGGTGCAGCCCGAGGGCGAGGGCCGCGGCGGCGGCGCACAGGGCGACCGCCGCCCAGGACGGGAAGAGCAGCAGGTCGGTGCCGAACCGGCCGAAGGACGGGGCGTGGCCCAGCGCCCACCAGGTCTGCAGCAGGCCGTAGCCGAGGGCCGCGACGAGGGCGGCGGGCGCCGCCCGGCGCGCCCAGCCGGGGGCGTCCCGCGGCTGCGGGGCCGCTGTGCCGTCCGTGCCGTCCGTGTCGTCAGTGCCATCCGTGCCGTCCATGCCGTCCATGCTGGGGCGGTCCGCCGTCGGGGGCATCGGCCACCGGGAGGAGCGGTCTCCACCGCGGGGAGGACGGCCTTCTCATACCAGTGAGTTGACGTCCCGTCAGGAAACGGCCCCCCGCGGGTCGGCCGGCCCGCGGACGGCATCGCGGCCGCCCCGCTCCGCCCGTCGCGGGGGTCCGGGAGAAAGGGATGGGCTTCGGGCGGAGCCGATCCGCTAGGCTGTGGGGCGGTTGCGCGCGTTGCCCGCCTCAGTAGCTCAGGGGATAGAGCACGGCTCTCCTAAAGCCGGTGTCGCAGGTTCGATTCCTGTCTGGGGCACAGCGCGACCACCAGCAGGCCCCCACCCGAAGCCGGGTGGGGGCCTGCTGCGTGCGGGGGGTGGGGGCAGGGTCCGGCGGTCGTCCGGGGGTGGGGCGCGGTCGGGCGGTGGCCGCCGGTCAGCCCAGTTGGCCGTGGGAGCCCGCTTCGAGGGTCGCGCGCAGGGCGGCCAGGGTCGCGGCGGTGCGGGCCAGGTCGTCTGGGGCGATCGCGGCGGTGAGGGCGGCGAGTTCCTCCTCGGCGAGGCGGCGGGCGGCGGACAGCCGTTCTCCGCCCTCGGGCGTGAGGTGGAGGAGTGAGGAGCGCCGGTCCTGCGGGTGCGCGACCCGGCGGCACCATCCCGCGGCCACCAGCCGGTCGACGGCCTTGCTGACGGCGCCCACGGTGATCGCCAGTTCGCCGACGATGTCGAGCACGCGGCACTCCGGCACCCGGTCGATGATCTCCATCATCTCGAACTGCCCGGTGCCCAGGTCGAGTTCGGTGCGCAGTCGGGCGTTCACCGCGTTGTAGAGGCGGGTTTCGACCCGGACCAGGTCGATGAAGAACGGTGTGACTCGGCTCACATTCACTCCAGTAGATTCCCGGGAATCAGTTTCTTTGGAATATGGTTGGCGTCAGGCAGATGGATTCCTGGGAATCCATCCTTGCACACCGTCCCGCACCCCCGATCCGCACCCGTACCCCCGGAGGTCCCCATGTCCCGACAGCAGCGCGAAGCCCTGGACGCCCTGCTCCGCTCCGCCCCCCGCAGCGAGGTGCCGCCCACTCCCGCCGAGGGGCGCACCGGTTTCGCCGCGGCCGTCGGCCGCCCGGCGCCCGAGGGCGTGACCGCCCGCCGGACCGTCCTGGGCGGACGGCCCGCCCTGGAGTTCGAACCCGCCGGGACGGCCGACCGCGGCCGGCTGCTCTACCTGCACGGCGGCGGCTACGTCATCGGCTCGCCCGACACCCACGCCGGTCTGGTCGGCGAACTGGCCCGCCGCGCCGGGCTGCCCGCCACCTCGGTCGACTACCGGCTCGCGCCCGAACACCCCTTCCCCGCGGCCCTCGACGACGCGCTCGCGGCCTACCGCGAACTCCTGGCCACGGGCACCGACCCGCGCGCCCTCGTCCTGGCCGGCGACTCCGCCGGAGGCGGGCTGGTCCTCGCCACCCTGCTCGCGGCCCGGGACGCCGGCCTGCCCCTGCCGGTCGCCGCGGTCGTCTTCTCCCCCTGGGTCGACCTCGCCGTCACCGGGGAGAGCGTCCGCTCCAGGAAGGACGCCGACCCGATCTTCGTCGAGGCCGACCTGCACGCCTACGCCGACCACTACCTCGGCGCGGGCGACCGGACCCACCCCCTGGCCAGCCCGCTGTACGCCGACCTCGCCGAACTGCCCCCGCTGCTCGTCCAGGTCGGCGCGAACGAACTGCTCCTCGACGACGCGACCCGGCTGGCGGCCCGCGCGGGCGCCGCCGACGTCGAGGTCACGCTCGAGGTCGGGCCCGGCCTCCCGCACGTCTACCAGCACCAGTACGGCCGCCTCGACGAGGCGGACGCCGCGCTCGACCGCGCCGCCCGCTTCCTCGTCGACCGGTTGGGCGCCGCCCTCCCGGACCTCGCGGGCTGAGCGCCGCCCCCGGAGGTCGTCGGCCGCGCCTCAGTCCGAGCGCGGTGCGGGCGCGAGCGCGTCGAAGCCGAGCAGCAGGGCGTCGAGCGCGAAGGCGAACCGCTCGGCGTCGTCCGTGCCGGCCCGCTCGGTGGCGGCGCGGACCAGCAGCGGGTAGCGCTCCGCCTCGAGCGCGGCCAGCCAGTCGGCGCCGCCGGCCTCTCCGGCCCCGACCGTGATGGCCGCTTCCGCCGTCGCGTGGCCGACCACGAACACGGTGAGGGAGTTGAGCGCGTGCAGGGCGCGGCCGAGCGGGAAGCCGCCGGCCGTGAGCAGCCGCAGCAGGGCCTCCAGGCCGTCCAGGGTGGCCGGGGTGACGGCGGGCCGGGAGGCGGCGAGCGGGAGTACGGCCGGGTGTCGCAGCAGGCCCTCGCGCAGGGCGGTGGCGTACGTGCGCAGGGCGGTGCGCCAGTCGGCCGCGCCGTCCGTGGCCGGGGTGGCGGCCGTGAACACCTGCTCCACCAGGCCGTCCAGCAGGGCGTCCTTGTGGGGCACGTAGTGGTAGAGGGTCATCGCCTCCACGCCCAGTTCGAGGCCGAGCGCGCGCATCGTCAGGCCCTTGAGCCCGTTCCGGTCGACCAGGCCGAGCGCCGCGTCGAGGACCTGCTGCCTGCTCAGCCCGACCCGCTCGCCCGGTCCGCGCCGCGCCGCCTGCCGGGTGGCCTGCTGCGCCGTCTGCCGGGTGGCCTGCCGCGCTCCTTGTCGCGCCGTCATGCCGGTTCCTCCGCCTTCCCGTCCGGGCTTGACTTTCTTACGGCATAAGTTAACACTCGTCCCCGGAAACTTACGGTGTAAGAAACGATCTGCCAGGGGGAACCACGATGTCGACCACCGCCAACAAGCAGGTGATCCGGGACTTCGTCGCCGCGCTCAACGACCGCTCCGGCGAGGGCTGGGTGCGACTGCTCTCCCCGGCGGTCGTCGACCACAACAAGATCATCTTCGGCGAGGAGGACGCCCCCGGCGCCGCCGTCGAGGGCTTCCGGCTCCAACTGGCCGCCTTCAGCACCGGGGCCGAGGGCGACGGCTTCCACCTCGAGCAGCTCATCGCCGAGGACGACCAGGTCGTCGCCCGGCTGCGGGTGGCCGGCGTGCACACCGGCCACCACCCCCGGATGCCCGAACCGACCCACCGCCGCTGCGACGTCGAACAGATCTGGATCTTCACCGTCCGGTCCGGCCGGATCGCCGAGATCCGCGCCGTCAGCGACCGCCTCGGCATGTTCCTCCAGCTCGGCTGGGACTGGCCGACCACCGACTGAGCGCGGAGGCGGGTCCGCCCGGACGCCGGAGATGTCGGGACCGGCGGCTACGGTGCGCCGCATGGATGCCGACGATCTCGACCGCCGGGGCCGGACCGGCTCCGACCGCATCCCGCCGGAGCTGGTGGGGCGGCTGTTGGAGCGCGGCCACACCGCGCTGGTGGCCGAGCGGGCCGCACGTGAGTGGCCCTGCGCCGACGCCTGGGCCCGGATGCTGGCGGGGGAGGGCAGGCCGGACGAGGCGCTGGAGGTGTTGGCGCCGCACGCCGCGACGGGCCGGTGGGACGCCGTCGTGGCGGTGGCCGAACTGCTGGAGGACACGGGCCGCGTCGCGCAGGCGATCGAGACCGTCCGGGCCCGGATGTCTCTCGGCCACCCGCACGCGCTGAAGCACTATGCCCGCCTGCTCGCCCGGCACGGCCGCGCCGGGGAAGCCTTCGACCTGCTGCTCCCGTACGCCGACGAGTACGGCCGGGTCCACGCCCTGGCCGAGGTCGCCGCCGCCGCGGGCCGCGAGGAGGAGACCGCCGCGCTGCTGGACACCCGGATCGCCGAGCACCGGTGCACCGACTTCCCGTGGTGCTGCGACGGCTTCGACACCGACACCGCCCGCGAGTTGCTCGCCGGGATCCGCGAACGGCAGGGCCGGATCGACGAGGCGATCGCCCTGCTCCGGCGGCGGCACGTGGTCTGGGTCAACGGCCGTGATCTGCTGGCGGACCTGCTGGCCCGGCACGGCCGGTACGCGGAGGCACTCGCCTACGCGAAGGAGTGCCAGGACGAAGAGGCGCTGGAACCGCTGGCGCGGGCGCTGGAGGAGCGCGGGGACGTCGAAGGGGCGATCGCGGTCTACCGGCAGGAGGACCTGCCCGCCTCCGGACACCCCAACGCGGCCTACGAGCACGCCCAGTTGCTGGCCCGGCACGGCCGGGGCGAGGAGGCGATCGCCGTGCTGCGCGAGCAGGCCGACCGACACCCCGACGACGACTGGCTCCGGCACGCCCTCGCCGTCCTCTGCCTCGAACAGGGCTTCCCCGCCGAAGGGTTGGCCCACCTGGAGGCCCTGGCCGCCCGGTGCGGCGGCGGTGCGGAGGAGTGGGGGATGTACCGGATCCGGCTGCCGCTGCTCGCCGCCCGCGACGGCGTCGACGCCGCCGTTCGGCAGGCCCGCGCCCACCCCGAGGGCGACACCCCCTGCGCGGCGGCCGACATCGCCCGCCTGCTCGCCGACGCCGGGCGCGCGGAGGAAGCCCTCGCCGTCCTCGACCAGCACGCCGTTTCGCGCTGGCGCCTCACGCACCTGGCCGGCCGCCTGATCGACCTCGGCCGCACCGCCGAGGCCCTGGCCCTCCTGCAGCGCCCTGACCAGCCCGCCTTTTGAGCGGCGCTAGCCGTTCGCGCGCTGCTGCCCGCCCGTGCGTGGCCGCCCGCCCGTGCGCGACCCGGGCCGGACGCGCCAGGCCGGCTCCAGCGGCAGCAGGTGGCCGGACATCGCCCGGAGGTCGTCCGCGGGGACGGCACGGGCCAGCAGGCCCGGCAACTGCCGTTCGGTGTACCGCTGGTGGGCCTCGGCTCCGATCCACAGGGACGCCACCAGGTGCCGGTCCGGTGCCAGCCGAACGACGACCCCGCCCAGCATGCCCCCGGCCGCCGCCATGCCCGGTGCCCACACCTCGCGCTGCACGTCGAGGAAGTGCGCGGAGCGGCCGGGCCGCACCCGGCAGTCGGCGATCCGCAGGAGCGCGGCGCGTTCCAGCGCGTGGGCCAAGTCGGCTGCGTCGCCCGGCATTTCGAGGACGACGCCGCCCGTGGCGACGTCGATCGAGGTGTAACCGGCGTCCCCGTCGGCGCTCCGGCCAATGCTGTCGGCCACCGCGTCGTGCCGCTCGCGCATGAAGCGGTCGTAGGCGTCCGCGTCGCTCCACAGTCCCAGCAGCAGTGCGTCCCCGGTGCTCCCGTCCCAGCCGCCCAACTGCCCGACCAGGCCCGGCTGGTCACCGATCGCCGACCAGGCGGCCTGAGCGGCGGAGAACCGGCCCCGCGCAGCCGCCGGCACCCGGCAGGTGATCCACTTGCCCCACATCCGCGACCCACCCCTCCATGCCCGTGCATCCATGCCCGTGCATCCATGCCACCCATGATCGGTCGCGGACCAGGCCCGGCGTCAATCGGCCTACGGGCGCCGCCGGTTGGGGCCATCGGCCTACGCCCAGTGTCCGCTCCGGGTGCTGTCAGGGGCGCCGCCGCCCCGCCCGGCGGCCGACCGCGTCGAGGGCCGCGTCGAGGGCCTCGGCCAGGTGGCCCTGCCGGAGCAGCAGTTCGGCGAGCCGGGTGCCGGCCCGCGCGATCGGCAGCCGGCGCAGCAGGGCGGCCTCCTCGGTGCGACCGTCCCGGGCGGGCAGGCCGGTGACGGTCAGCTCCCGCTCCTCGGTCTCCGCGGCGTCACCGGGCGGCAGGGCCTCGATCTCCGCGATCGCCCCCCGGGCGCGGCCCGCCTCGCCCAGCAGCCACCAGCGGTTGGAACGGAGCCAGAACTCCTCGTTCTCGGACAGGAATTCGGGACTGCGCCCCTCCGTGAGCGCGATCGCCTCGTCGTACCGGCCCGCGTCCTCCAGGACGCGGACATACACGGTGACGGCGGCGCGGGGCTCGGTGCCGGCGAGGTCGCGCAGGGCGTCGATCCGGCCGTGCCGGGCGAGTAGGCGGGCGTAGTGCTCGACGTTGTTCTGCGGCCCGTAGCGGCGGGCGGCCACGTCCGCGGCCAGCAGGTCGACCGCTTCGTCCACCCGACCGCAGCGCTCCAGGACCCCCGCCTGTTCGGACAACACCTGCCACGGGCCGCAGCCGCACGGCGGGTTCTGCCGGAACTCCTCGGCGATCGGGGCCAGCAGCTCCAACACCCGTTCGTCGCACCCCCGTCCGGCCGTCACCGCCACCAGGGCCGCCGGCGTCCGCCCGTCGCGCAGGTGCGGGACGAGGACCTCGATCGCCTCGTCCACCCGCCCCGCGCGGGCCAGGACGGCGGCCCGGTCCCGGTGCAGCAGGACATCGGCCCCCGCCCGCACCGCCGGCCGCAGGCGAGTTGCGCAGTACCCACCCGGTCGGTCGGACGTTCCCCCCGGGGTCTAGGGTCCGTGCGAACGATCCCTTCCGGACGACGTACGAGGAAGCACATGAACGTCCGCTTTGTGGTGCACCTGGTCGGAACACTGGCGTTGGTACTGGTGCTGACCTTCGGCGGTTTCGTACTCGGCGGGCCCCTCGTGGGCCGGATCGGGTTGGTCCTCTGGCTCGTCCTGGCGAGCGCGGTCCGGGCCCTGCTGCCGCCCGCCTACCACTACGGCACGGCGGGTGCCGAGCCCACCTCCGCCACCTACCGGGGCTGGGCGGCCAAGCTCGTCGCACGCACCCCCCTGGGCCGGAACCGGACCCCCGAGGACGACCTCGCCCGCCTCGCCGCCGGCGTCCGGCTCTGCCTGTTCGGCTTCGCCCTCCGCGCCGGCAACGAGACCCACGGCCACCTGCTTCTCCAGCGCACCCCGGACGGCGGCACCGAGGTCTCCTGGCAGGGCCGCCGCAAGGACGGCGGGCCCCGGCCGGCGCCGATCAGCCCGGCGGTCCCGCTCTTCCGCCCCGGCCGGGAACAGCTGAACGCCTCCCAGGCCCGCTACGGCTACACCTCCTCCGTGCAGTTCGGCCGGGACACCTACTGGCTGCGCGGCCACGACGCCGAAGTCATCCGGCTGGCCCTCGGCACGCCACCCGCCACGGCCTCGGACTCCGGGCGCGACGTCACCGGCCCCGCGACGGCGGCCACCGCCTGAGCCGGACCGCCGGGGCCCTCGGAGCCTCTTGCAGCAACGGGGTTGTGCGGTCCTTCTTCTGGCGCGGCGTCAGGAGGACGCCGGACCCAACTCGGCGTCGAGGTACGCCTGCACCGGCTCGAACAGGCCGTACGGCACGAACTCGGCGATCCGCTCGCGGACGACCCACGCCAGTTCGGCCAGCTCCTCGGTGTCGACCACGGTGGCGGTGCCGCCCGCCACCTCACAGGCCGCGTACGACATCCGACGCCCGGTCTTCGGATGCACGCGCTCGCCGAGCAGCCGGGTGGCCTTCACGGTCAGGCCGACTTCTTCCGCGGTCTCGCGGACGGCCGCCGCCTCCGGTGTTTCGCCGGCCTCGACCTCACCGGCCGGGAACTGCCACGACAACTCGCCTTCCCGCACGCGGCGTTGCACCATCAGGACGCGGCCGTCCTGCACGATGACGGCGGCGGCGATGCCCGGCTCGTCGGTCTGCTCAGCCATGCTGCGGCTCCTCCGGAGCGGCCCCGGCGGAGGGAAGCACGCCGGGGCCAGAGGGTTACGCGTGGGGGAAGGCGCCTGCCTTGACCTCGGTGACGAACGCCTGCCAGGCGCGGGGGGTGAAGGCCAGGTGGGGGCCGTCGGGGTCCTTGGAGTCCCTGACGGCACCGGGGTCGTTGTCGTTCACCTCGACGCACTCGCCGCCGGTGCCGTCGCTGTAGGACGACTTGCGCCACGGGGAGGTGGTGCGGCCGGTCGCTTCACTCACGTGCGTGCTCCTTCGTTAGGCGTGGGGGAAGGTGCCTGCCTTGACCTCGGTGACGAACGCCTGCCAGGTGCGCGGGGTGAAGGCCAGGTGGGGGCCGTCGGGGTCCTTGGAGTCCCTTACAGCACCGGGGTTGTTGTCGTTCACCTCTACGCACTCGCCGCCGTTGCCGTCGCTGTAGGACGACTTGCGCCATGCGGAGGCGTTGAGGTCAAGGGCATTGCTCATGTGCGTAGTCCTCCGTCGCCGATTCGATCAGGCGCAGGGATGCCTTCGGCGACAGCGCGGCGCCCCTGACGTCAGCATAGGCGTCCTGGCAACGGGCGACTATGGCTGGATCGTCGAGCAGTTGACCCGAATGCGGGCTCTCGAAGTACACCGCGGGCGGGGCCTCTGCGAAGGTCATCAGGAAAAGTGAACCTGCCGCGAGCGCGTGTTCCCCCTCGCTGAACGGCAGTACCTGGAGCAGGATTCTGCCGGACTTCATCAGCGCCGCCAGGTGGCGTAGTTGCTCGGCCATCACGGCCCGGCCGCCGACGGGCATCCGGAGCACCGCCTCATGGAGGACCACACGCAACTTCGGCGCTGCTGCATCGGTCAGTGTGGGGACTCGCCCGAGCCTGGCCGACACCCTCTCCTCCACCTCCTCGGCCGGGAGGAACGGATTGCACACCCGGATGACGGCGCGCGCGTAGTCGGCCGTCTGCAACAGTCCGGGCACCAGGGTCGGGGCGTACTGGAAGATCTTCTCGGCCTGGGCTTCGAGTTCGGCGACCCGCGCGAAGTGGAAGGCGTGCTGACGGTGGGCCACCAGGGCGTAGACCCGGGTGAAGTGACCGCCGGTCTCGAAGACCTTGTCGAGCCGCTCGGAGAGTTCCGCCTGCGGGTTCCGGGTCGCGATCTCGATCTGGCCGATGTACCCGGTGGAGCAGTAGACCAGCTCGCCCAACTCCCGCTGGGAGAGCCCCCGCTCTTTGCGGTAGCGGCGGAGTTCCGCACCGTAGTAGGCGCTCGGGGAGGTGGAGGGGTTGAGTTCCTTGGGCCTGACCATGCGTCACATCCACTTCGACACACGACTTTTGCTTCAAGTTTTGCCTGTTCAGGGTAGCGATCCCCGCCGATGCTGAAGGTGGAAAGCCCGGATTCGACAGCAGGGAGCAGCGATGGCGGAGATGGAGCACGAGACGGCGCAACTGCGCGCCCGTCGTGCCGAGGCGGAGGAGGCGGCGGACGCCGTGGAGACGGCCTGGCGGTTGGCCGGGCTGCCGTCGGAGCCCAGCGTGATGCCGGTGACGAGCGGGCGCGGCCTGAGCGCGGGGGCGCACGTCTCGCTCGGGGGGTGCAGTGCGGGGACCGCCCGTGCGCTGGCCGAGGTGCTGACGGAGTACGCCCGGCTGACCGGGAAGTTGATCGACAGCCGCTCGCAGCGGATCCTGGCCCGGGTGTTCGCCGAGAACGGGGTGTGTCCGGTGCTGCCGGGCGAGGGGGCGTACCTGGTGGCGCGGGAGTTGGGTGCGTGAGTGCGGAGCGGTGGGGGTCGGAGGAGGAGCGTCACGGTGCCGGCTCCGCCGAGGCGTGCGGTGGAGGGGGAGCGTCGGACGACGCGGCCACCCGGGCCGGGGGTGCGGCGGCCAGGCTGGCCGAGCTGATCGGGGTGGAGGCCGAGGTCACCGAGGTTCCGGAGGGCGTGCGCGTGGTGCTCGAACTCCCTTCCGGGGCAAGGGAGTCCAATCACCTTGAGGTGCTCGCCGTCCTGCGTGCCGCCGACCGCTTCGGTCACCGCCGCTCGGCCGACGGGGTCGAGCAGCTGTGGGCCACCTACTGGCAGGCGGGCGACGCGGTCGGTGCAGGAGGAGATCGGCTGCACATGGTGAAGGGGAACGCCGCCGGGTAGCGGCAAGCGCGGGAAGTGGGAGCCCTCAGGTGACCGTGTGCGGCGGGATTCCCGTTCGGGCGGTGGTCGAGGCCGGGCGGCGGCTGGACGGGGCGATGGCGGTCGGCGGCCTCGGGCCGGAGCGTTCGCCGTGGATCTGTGACGCGGTCGCCCGGTATCCGCGCGACGTGTTCGCACCAGGGCGGTTGGGGAGTGGGACGGCCGGGCTCGAAGTCGGGGCCGCCTCGGGCACGTCGCGCTCACCGTCGATCCCGGGCCGGGCCGGACCCGCGCCGACGGCTGGACGCAGGGCCTCGCCGGACGTACCCGACTTCGCCGCCGTCCGGGCCGCCGCACCGCCGTCCGGGCCGCCGCCCCGCCGTCCGGCCCCGCGCGGCGCACCGGGTGGCGCACCGGACGGGACCTGGCGCGCCTGCGCACCGGCTGGGGCTGCTGTTCCACCTGCGGTTCGCCGTACCGGAGTTGGCGGTCACCACCGCCGCCGACGGGGACGGGCCGCGCCGGCCCGTCGCGGGCTGAAGTCCGTTCGGGGGACGGGCGTTCAGGGGGAAGGACGTTCAGGAGCCGCTGCCGGCGGCTTCGGCCCCCGGGGCGGCGGTGGTGGTGGCGTTGGCGGTGCCGGCGGTGCGGGGGGCCAGGCTCAGCGGCGTCCCGCGGAAGGACAGCACGACGGCGAGGGCGCAGCCGCAGCTGATCGCCCAGTCGGCGAGGTTCATCACGCTGAAGTCGCGGACCGCGATGAAGTCGACCACCGCGCCCTGCGCGCCGCCGGGGGAGCGGAACAGCCGGTCGGTCAGGTTGCCGAGCGCGCCGCCCAGCAGCAGCCCCAGCGAGATCGCCCACGGGGTGCTGGCCAGTCGGCGGGACAGCCGGAGCACCACCACGACGACGGTCGAGGCGACCACGGTGAAGACGATCGTCGTCGTCTCGCCGATGCCGAGCGCGGCACCGGGGTTGCGCTGCACCTGCAGCTCCATCCAGCTCCCGATCAGCTGCACGGACGAGCGCCCCTCCAGCTCGGCGACCACCGCCAGTTTGCTGAACAGGTCGACGGCGTACGCGGCGGCGGCGACCGCCCACAGCAGCCACACCCGCCTGCGCACGGCGGAGCGGCGGTCCTCCGCCGCGCCGTCCTCGCCGTCCGTGCCGTCCGTGCCGTCCGTGCCGTCCGCGCCGCCCAGGCTGCTCGCGTCGCTCGCGCCGCTCGTCGTCATGTTCGCTCTCCTCGCGCTCCTGGCCCCGGTCGGCCGCGGGCGGTGCGCGTCCCGTGAGGCGTACTACCCACCCACTGGGACGCTTCGTGGCCTTCCGCTGTTCCCGTCGCTCCGCGCCGGGGCCCGGCGGGGGCGGGGACGGTGCCGGATCCCGCACGAGCCGGTGGCGGTGTTTTGCCTCAGGGGCAAGAGGGTTCTTGAAGCGTCAACAGTCTGTTTAGGATCCTGGGACCACGTATTGCCTGATCAGGGAGCCTCCGCATGTCCGTCACCGCCACCGCAGTCACGCTGGGAAGCCGTGCGTGGCACGCGATGCGCGCCGGGAGCTTTGCCATGGGGGCACTGCTGGTGCTGGTCGCGGTCGGCGTGGCCCTGCACCAGCCGGTGCTGATCCCGCCGCTGGCGGCCAGCGCCGCCCTGGTGCACGGCGCACCCGGGCTGCCGATCTCGCAGCCGCGCAACCTGGTCGGCGGGCAGTTGCTGTCCGCGGCGGTGGGCTTCCTGGTGCTCGCGGTGGCCGGACCCGGCCCGTGGGCGGCGGCCGTCGCGGGCGGGCTGGCCCTGGTCGCGATGCTGATCGCGCACGTGCCGCACTCGCCGGCGGCGGCGACCGCCGTGATCGTGGTGCTGCAGTCCCCGCACCCGGCGGTCTTCCTGCCGCTGCTGGCCCTGGCCGCCGCCGTCCTGGTCCTGTTCGGCCTGCTCCCGCACCGGATCGGCGGCCACCCCGTCCGCTACCCCGTCGCCTGGTGACGGCGCGCCCGGCCGGTCAGCCGCAGGGCTCGGCGGACGGGGGAGAGACCGGCGGGGGAGAGACGGACGGGAGGGGGCCGGACGGGGGAGAGGCGGGCAGGAAGGGCTGGCCGGCGTCCACCACGGTGCCGGGTCCGGCGGCCGACCTGCCCGGGTCGGACCCGGCCGGGAGCTCGGCCCAGACGACCTTGCCGTGCGGCGCGGTGCGGTAGTAGCCCCAGCGGGCGGAGAGCTCGTCGACCAGGTGCAGGCCGCGGCCGCCGGTGGCGTCCGGGCCGGCCGGGCGGGGGCGGGGCGGACACGGGTCCTGGTCGCCGACCTGGACCAGCAGCGAGCCGCCGCGCAGCACCAGCGAGAGGGTGAAGCCGTGCGGTCCGCCGCGGGCCCGGACCGCGTTGGTGGCCAGCTCGGAGACCACCAGCCGGGCGGCGTCCGAGAGTTCCAGCCGGGCGTGCCAGCACTCCAGTACCTGGGTGGTGTGGCGGCGGGCCCCGGCGACCGCCGCCGGGGTGCTGTCGAGCGTCAACAGGCTGAGCCGCGAACGGCTTCGGGACATCGCGGGCCTCCGGGTGAAGGTGAAGGTGCGGACGGGCACCCGCCGACGACAGGAGACGACCCGTGTTCACCAGCCTCCGCCGGGACGCCGACGGCCCGCCACGGCCGGAAGTCCCCCCGGGGAGGGGCACTTCGGGACGGGCGGGCCGGTCGGAAGTGGGTAGGCGGCGTTAACCCGGGACGGGGGTGACCCGGGACGGCGTTGACCGGGACGGCGTTGACCGGGACGGCACGCGGGCCGCTCCGCCGACGGGCCGTCAGCCGCGCCGGGGCTCCCAGCGCAGCAGGCGGCGGCAGAGCACCGCGGCCGCGGCCAGCCAGGCGGCGAGCAGCAGCAGCGACGGCCCGGCCGACGTCCAGCCGTGCAGCAGGTCCAGCTCCCGCAGCGGGCCGCCCGCCCAGGTCTCGGCGCCGAACTCGCGGCCGAACCAGGCCGTCCGCAGCCCCCGCACCACCGGGGAGAGCGGCAGTGCCCCGGACGGGCCGCGCAGCCACTCCGGCAGGCCCGCGACCGGGGTGAACACGCCCGCGCCGAACATGCACAGCACCAGCACCGGTGTCGCCACCAGCGGCGCCGACTCGGCGGACGGCGTCACCCCCGACAGGGCCACCGCCAGCACCGAGAACAGCAGGTAGCCGCCCAGCAGGACGAGCAGCAGCAGCACCGGATCGGCCGGCAGCGGCGCGCCGAACCAGCCGACCGCGACCCCGCCCAGCACCAGCGCCTGGAGCAGCACCACCACCCCGCCCGCGCCCAACTGCCCGGCGAACACCGCGCTCGGCGGGCACTCGGTGCCGCGCAGCCGCTTCAGCACCAGCTCCTCGCGGCGCGCCACCACACCGCCCAGCAGGTTGACGAACGAGGTCACCAGGGCCAGCCCGAGCAGCCCCACCGCCACGTACCCGGCGGCGTTCACCCCGCCGATCTCCTTGCTCCGCAGCGGCGCGGCGATCACCAGGTTGAGCAGCACCGGCAGCAGGAACCCGATGAAGGTGGAGCGCCGGTTGCGCCAGAACACCTTCCAGGACAGGGCGAACTGCCCGCGGGCGTAGGTGAACCAGCTCATCGGGACGCTCCCAGGGAGGCAGGGGCAGGGGCAGGGGTGGGGGAAGGGGCGGCGAGGTCGAGGAAGACGTCCTCCAGCGAGCTGGAACGCACCTCCAGGCCGTCCAGTTCGACGCCCCGTGACGCCGCCCAGGCGTGCAGCGCGGCCAGCGCGGGCGCCGAGCGGGGCACCCGGTAGAGCGCCCGGCCGTCCGCCAACGACGGTGTGGTGCCGAGCAGTTCGGGGAGCGCGGCGAGGTCGTGGCCGGGCGGCAGCGGGAGGGTGATCAGGTCGCCGCGGCCGGACAGCACCTCGGCGACGGTGCCCGCGGCGGCGACGGTGCCCCGGTCCATGATGGCCACCCGGTCGGCCAACCGCTGGGCCTCCTCCAGGTAGTGGGTGGTCAGCAGCACCGTGGTGCCGCCCGCGCGCAGCTCCTCCACCAGCTGCCAGGTGGCCCGCCGGGCCTCCGGGTCCATGCCGGTGGTCGGCTCGTCCAGGAACAGCAGCTCCGGCTCGTTCAGCACGGCCAGCGCCAGGTCCAGGCGGCGGCGCTCGCCGCCGGACAGCTGGCCGACCCGGGTGCCGGCCCGCGCCTCCAGGCCGACCTTCGCCAGCACCTCGGCGGTCGGCCGGGCCCGGCTGGTGAAGGCGCGCCAGCAGTCGACCGTCTCCCGGACGGTCAACTCCTTGAAGAAGCCGCCCTCCTGGAGCATCACCCCGGTGCGCCGGCGGACCTCCGGCCCGGCCGTGAACGGGTCCAGCCCGAAGACCCGGACCCGTCCGGAGGTCGGCGGGTGGTAGCCCTCCAGCACCTCCAGGGTGGTGGTCTTGCCCGCGCCGTTGGTGCCGAGCAGAGCAAAGAGTTCGCCGCGGGCGATCGAGAAGGAGACGCCGCGCACGGCCTCGTATTCTCCGTAACTGCGCCGCAGGTCCACTACCTCCACGGCCGGGTATTTCTCGGAAAGAGGTGTCATGCAGGCAGCGTGACGGGTGCGGGCGGGCTGCGGCAAGTAGCGCATCGCAGCAGGTCAGAACATGTGCAAAATGTCATCTCGGGTCATGACATTTACGTCCGCCGGAATCTGACATCTCCTACTGCACGGATTTCCGGAACCCGGTCATAGTTGAGACATCGCCGAGAGCGGAACCGGAAAAAGCGAAAGCCGGACCGGGAAAGCGAAAGGCGAGAAGGAAACCCCAGGCGACCGACCCGGGAAACGGGCCGGAGCCGCGAGACAAGAAGGAGCCTCCCATGGCGCAGAACGAGATCAACAAGGACGAGCAGTTCGACATCGAGGTCGAGGAGCTGGACACCGTCAACGGCGGCGTCTCCGTCTCCTCCCTGCTCTCCGCCGCCTGCCCGGTGTCGAGCTTCAGCTCGGTGTCGAACTCCGTCGCCGAGGTCGCGGCCGAGTAATTCGGGTCCTGTGCGGGGGTGGTCCGCTCTCCGGCGGCC
>NZ_JBHUWH010000126.1:0-17731 GCF_042670125.1 Kitasatospora sp. NPDC057198
GCCCGGGGGTGGTGGCGGTGAAGTCGCCCGGTCGGGCCCGGGGCGCGCGTGACGCCTGCGGCGGGGTGGCGTCACGCGCGCCGGGCGGGTGGTCAGCCTCGCGGGAGGGAGAGCAACTCCCGGGCCCGCTCCCGGGTGATCAGCTCGCCCAGCAGCGGATCGGCCAGCAGCGAGACCGGCGCCAGGTGGTCCGGGCCCGCCGGGCGCCACAGCGGCAGCGCCGCCAGCAGCTCCGACCAGGCCCGCTCGGCGACCTCCGGTGCGATCTCCGGCCGGGGCCGGATGAAGCGGGGGTCGGGCTCCTCCGGGAAGGGCTCGTACCCGGCCGACACCCCGGAGCGCGGCCCCTCGGCCCCGGACCCGTCGGAGTGGAGGGCGTGGTCCGGCGGCAGGACGGTGGGCGCGGTCGACAGCACGATCCGGACCCCCGCGCCCTTCCGGGCCGCCTCCTCGGCGGCCGCCCGCTGCTCGGCCGCCGCCCGCCGCTCGTCCAGGTGCGCGGTGAGCCCGTCCAGCACCGTCTGCACGGCCGCGTCGAACTCCGGCGGGCCGTAGCGGAACCGGAAACCGGGCTCGGCCATCGCCTCGTAGTCGGCGAGCGCCTCCCGCAGCACCCGCGGGCCGCCCCCGCGGAGCTTGTCCAGGGTGTACGGCTCGTGGTCCTCCGCCTCGCGGACCAGCCGGACCAGCAGTGGCAGGAAGCCCTCGGACAGCAGCGGCTCGGCCAGGAACACCTCCGCCTCCTGCCGGTTCCAGGGGACGCCGCGTCGCGCGTTCTCCCAGCCGTCCAGCAGCAGTTGCAACTGCTGGAGCAGCAGGCGGGTCCGCGGCCGGCCGAACTCCTTTGCCTCCCCCAGCAGTTCCAGCGCCAGGTCGAGCTCGCCCGCGAGCGCCGCCCGGCGGGCGCGCTCCACCTCGGCGTCCCAGTGGTCCCGGGTCGGCCCGGCCGGCTTGTCGAGCGCGTGCATGGTGCGCCACAGGTCGCGGATCAGCTCGGCGAAGGACGCGTGGCGCTGCGGCCCGTTGCCGGACCAGGACGCCAGCCAGTAGCCCGCCCACTCGCCGTCCGCGTCCACGTCCTCCGGGTCGAGCAGCAGCACCGCGGCGTCACCGGCCAGGGACAGCCGCAGCGAACGGGCCAGGATCCGGGCCTCGGCGAGCGCGACTTCGTCGTACTCGTCCTCGTCGTCCTCTTCTTCTTCGTCCTCGTCGTAGTCGTCCTCCTCTTCCTCGTCCTCCTCTTCATCCTCGTCCTCGGTCAGGCCGGCCAGCTCTTCCCAGATGTCGATCCAGTGGCGCTCCGAGGTGTCCCGCAGCCAGTCCAACTCGGCGGCGCCGGCCAGTTGCTGGATGAACGGCCCGGCGTCCCGCCAACCGTTGCTGACCAGCAGGAACTCGCGCAGCGAGGGTGGCAGCGGGCGGCCGAGGCGGGCCTCGGCGGCGGCGACCTCGGCCTCGGTGGCGGGGGAGAAGCCGAGCCAGCCGTCCCGGAGCACCTCGGGGGCGATCGGGTCGGCATCGGGGTCGGCCTGCTTGGCCGTGATCCACTCGGCGCTCCACAGCTCCAGGAACTCCCGCCACTGCTTCCGGTCCATGCCCGCTCCACTCCTCTGCTCCGCCGTGATCGACGGCTCCACCCCAACACATCCCACCGTCACCGGACTGGGCCGTTCGTGTGGTGAGCGAAGGGTATCGGTGAAGGTTCTGCGTCGATGTGCGGATCCCCGGGCCCGGCGGGTAGTCGGGCTCGTGCCGTCAGCTTTCGGCACCGCCCGCCGCCCTCTGGAAGGAAGCCGCCCCGCATGGCCGTCGCCACCTGCTGGTCCACCGCCGTCACCCTCCCGCACAGCCCGCACCCCGACCTGGCGGTGGAGGCCGGGCTGCACTTCGACACCTCGCTGCCCTACGCCGTCCGGCTCGTCTTTCCTCCGGTGGGCCGGATCGAGGCCGTGGAGTGGGTGTTCGGCCGCGACCTGCTCAACGAAGGACGCCTCGCCCCCGCCGGACACGGCGACGTCACCGTCCGCCCGGGAGCCACCGGCGAGGTGCTGGTCACCCTGCACGGCGGCACCGGGGAGGCGGTGGTCAGCATCCCCGCCGAGATCGTCACCGGCTTCCTGGTCGAGTGCTACTCCCTCGTCCCGGCCGGCCACGAGCGCGACCACCTGGACGTGGACGGCCTGATCGCCCGGGTGCTGGAAGCCTCTTGAGGTCTCACCCGAGCTTTCAGAGTTGCTGAAGGTAGACGTGCAGGCTGTACGGGCCACCGACCTCCGCCGTCTCAAGGTGCCCCGCCACGGCCTGACCGCCTTCCAGACCGCACGTCACGTGAATGTTCGGAACGCCGTCGCGGATCTCACCGTTTCCGGCGACCTCCGCGAGACGGCCGGAGGTGTGCACCGCTTCCCTGGGATTGTCAGCCTTCATGTTGGAGACCGTGAACGACCGCGCTGCGCCGACGCACGAGACCACTGCCGCGTTCGTGATGCCCCGTTCCTTGACAATCTCCGCAAGCGCCGCCATCGCGTCGCCCCTGTCCCCAAGGATGATCAGTTCCAAGGCCGTTCTCCGTTCAGTCCCAAGCCGATCGCCCGCAAGGTCTCCCTACTGGGCTCCGTATGCAGAGCCCCCACCAGGAGGGCTCGGGCGGCGGCCGAGCCGCCCTCGACAGCCTCTCCCAGAAAGACCGCCGCGCACCAGCGATTCGAAACGTCGTGGGGATCGTGCAGAAGCCGGCCGAGCCTGTGGAGTTCAGCGGCTGGAGCCGCCACCGCCGTGTAGCGCGCGGCATCGGGCCAGGAGAGTCCGAAGGTCCGCCGGGTGAAGCAACGCATGCAGCGTCGGCGGGTCTCCTGGTCATGCCGCATGGACTGCTCGGCCCGCTCGATCAGATCGGGGTGGTGGGTCTTGAACAGGGTGCCCTGCGCATTGCCGCGCAGCAGGGAGGTGGATCCACCGTCCAACCAGCGGACCAGGCGGCGTTTGGTCCCCTGGTCCCGGTCGGCGAGGTTCGCCAGGGCGATCGAGAGATCGTACGGACCGATGTTCCGGGACAGGTACGACTCGTCGCCGCCGGCCACTGCGGCAAGCATGTCCAGCAACTCCGCCTTTCGCGGGCCGGACACGGCAACGCCGTGGGCGGCGTGGGCGGCGCGGCGCTCTGCTCGGGTGGCCCTGGCCTCCTGTTCGAGATCGGCGCTGGGTACTCCCAGGGCCGAGGCCAGCAGCCCGACCCAGTAGTCGCCCGGGACCACCTTTCCGGTCTCCCAGCGTTTTACCTGGTCACGGCCGGGGGTGCCGTCGGGGTTCCCCGACAACTCGCACAGTCGCACGGCCAGTTTCGAGCATGAGTGAGCAGTGGAGGCCCCGAGAAGGGTGCCCGGCCTACGACCAGTGCTCGGGCCGAATGGTGCGGGTCATCTCCGTGCACGCCTTCGGTGCCTTCGTCCGCCCCCTCCGGGGCGGGCGGGAAGCCATTGCGAAGCTGCCGGACCTGACCTCTCCGGAGAGCTGGGCAGATTTCACCGATGACCCCAAGGACGGGACGAGTTGATTCGGAGGGATGCACTGGCGGACGCTGCCGCAGCGCTGGCGGTCCGCCTCACCGAGGCCACCGGTTCCGAGACGCGGATCCTTCGAATGCCTCGAGGCGGGTACCGACTCGAAACCGTCTCGTCCGACTTCGATCCAGTGGTGGTGGACGCCGTCCTGGCCGCTCTGGCCACCGCCGACAGGTACGGCCACTCGTTTCGCCACCAGTGCCACACGCTGTGGGCAGAGCTGTACCCCTGTGCGTAACCCTTGGATCTCTACGGCCGGCCCGGAAGGGGCTCCAAGCCGCCAAGGGGGCCTGATGTGCGACAGGGTGCTGTCAGCACGCCAGGCCGAGACCGTTACCGGTTTCCCGGGCCCGGACGGCCTGATCGCCCGGGTGCTGGAAGCGTCCTGACGGGTGGTCAGGAGGTGGGCATCAGGACGGTGTCGACGATGTAGACGGTCGCGTTGGCGGTCTGCACGTTGCCGCACAGGACCTTGGCGCCGTCGTTGACGGTGAAGTCCTGGCCCGCGCCGTTGACGGTCAGGTCGGCGCCCTCCAGGGAGGGGTGCTTGCCGGCCAGGGCGGTGGGGGAGAGGCGGTCCGGGGCCACGTGGTAGGTCAGGATCTTGGTGAGCTTGGCCTTGTCGGCCAGGACGGCGTCCAGGTCGGCCTTCGGGAGCTTGGCGAAGGCGTCGTTGGTGGGGGCGAAGACGGTGATGTTCTGCGCCGAGTTGAGGGTGTCGACCAGCCCGGCCTGCTTGACGGCCGCCACCAGGGTGGACAGCAGCGGGTTGTTGGAGGCGGCGGTGGCCACCGGGTCCTTGGCCATGCCGCTGAACGACCCGGCGCCGTCCTTCGGCACGGCCGCGCAGGCCGCGCCGAACGGGCCGTCGGCGACGGTGGCGGGGGACGCGGGGGACGCGGCGGCGGGGGAGGACGGGGCCGGGGCCGCGCTGTCGGCGGCGGAGCCCGAACTGCTGCACGCGCCCAGGGTGAGGGCCAGCGCCCCGGCGGCGCACAGGGCGGCGAACGGGCGGGAGCGGTGCAGGGAGATGCGCATGGAAGTGCCTCTTCTGGAAGGTGACGTGCGGAAGGAAAGGGCGGAGCGTTTCCAGCGCGGCGCCGACGGTGCCGGGCCGGTACCGGGCGTCCTGCTCGCCCACGTCCGGCATTCGGCGGGGGGCGGGGCCCGGATTGGTGCGAGTTGCGGAGAAGCGGGCGCGTGAAACGGTTCGGCGGCGCGGGCAATCCGGACGGGCGACCGTGACGAACAGGGGTGCAGTCGTGTTGTCGAGTCGTCGCGGCCGGGAGTTCCGGCCGCCGTAGGGGAGGCCCAGGTGCCCGTGGTGCAGCGCAGCAACGTCCGTGGCGGGGTGGCCGGATGAGCCACCTGGTCTCACTCGCCCCGCCCCGCCGACCCGGGCCGGACCTGCGGGAACTGCTCTCCCGGGTGGTGCGCGGCGACCAGGACGCGTTCGCCGCGCTCTACGACGCCGTCGCCGGGCCGGTGTTCGGCCTGGTGCGGCGGGTGCTGCGGGACGCCGCCCAGTCCGAGGAGGTCACCCAGGAGGTCCTGCTGGAGGTCTGGCGCACCGCGGCCCGCTACCGGGCCGAACGCGGCGAAGTCCTGCCCTGGGTGCTGACCATCGCGCACCGGCGCGCCGTCGACCGGGTCCGCTCCGCGCAGGCCGCCGCCGACCGCGACCGGCGGGTCGCCACCGCCACCCACGGCGGCAGCCCGTACGACGAGGTCGCCGAACAGGTCGAGGGCCGGCTGGAGCGGGAACAGGTGCGGCGCTGCCTGCGAACGCTGACCGAGCTCCAGCGGGAATCGCTGACCCTCGCCTACTACCGGGGCTACAGCTACCCCGAGGTCGCCGAGGTGCTCGGCGCACCGCTCGGCACCGTCAAGACCCGGATGCGCGACGGACTGATCCGGATGCGCGACTGCCTGGGAGTGAGCGCGTGAACACCCTCGACCCGCACACCCTCACCGGCGCGTACGCCACCCACGCGCTCGGCCCCGACGAACGCGACGCCTTCGAACGGCACCTCGACCACTGCCCGTCCTGCGCCCAGGAGACCGCCGAGTTCGCCGCCACCCTGGCCCGGATCGGCGCCGCCGAGGCGGTCACCCCGCCCGCAGCGCTCAAGGACCGGGTCCTGGCCGCCCTCCCCGGCGTCCGGCAGGAAGCACCGCCGGTCGCCCGCACCGCCCCCGCTCGCGGCCGACTCGCCCGCCACGCCACGAAGTTCGCCCTCGCGGCCTGCCTCGCCCTGGCCCTCGGCGCCGGCGCGGTCGCCGTCCAGCAGCACCAGGAGGCCGAGCGGGCCCGCGGACCAGCAGCGGCCCGGGACCCCCAGCAGCAGACGGACACCGCCCTGCTCACCGCGCCCGACGCCCGTACCGCGACCGCCAGCACCCCCGCGGGCGGCACCGGCACCGTCGTCTGGTCCACCACCCGCGGCCAGGCCGGCTTCCTCGCCACCGGCCTCCCCGCCCCGGGCCCCGGCCGCACCTACCAGCTCTGGTACGACGACGCAGGCACCATGCGCCCGGCGGGCCTGCTCCCCGCCGGCAGCGGCACCCTGCTGCTCACCGGCCCCCTCGACGGGGCGGGGGGCGTGGGCGTCACGCTCGAACCGGCGGGCGGGTCGGCGCATCCGAGCGGGGCACCGGTGCTGCTGCTGCCGTTCAGCTGACGAGGTGGGAGCCGGGCGGTGTCGGTGCCGGTCGTTAGGCTGCGGCCGTGACCGACACCGCCCGGCTCGACCGGTTCCTCGCGCTGGTGGTCGATCTCGACTCGGACCACGAGGAGTTGGCCGCCGCGACGGCCGAACTCTCCGGGGCGGGGGACGTCGCGCTCGTCCCGCCGCTCGAAGCGGCCCTCGACCGGGCGCTCGACGAAGGGGCCTTCCACGCACGGGACTTGATCGGCGAGGTGCTCGCGGGCATCCGCGGCCCTGCGGCCCTGCCGGTGCTGCTGCGGGCCTCCGCCCGGGACCTGGGGGACGACCAGGACTCCTTCAGCACGCTGCTGGTCGAACTGGCCCGCGCCGATCCGGCCGCCGCCCGGGAGACCGTTCGGCCGCTCCTGGCGGAGCCGGACGCCGCGCTGCGCGCCACCGGGGTGTGGCTGCTCGGGTTCGCCGCGCGGGAGCAGGAGTTCCCGCTGCTGGCCGGGGCCGCCGCCGACCCGGTGGAGCGGCTGCGCCGCGTGGCGGCGGGCGCGCTCGGACCGCTCACCGCCGGGGTGCCGGAGGCGGTCGAGGTGCTGGTCGGCCTGTTGGACGACCCCGCTCCCCGGGTCAGGATCGCGGCGCTCTCCACGCTGGGGTACGCACGCCAGGCCCGGGTGCTGCCCGCGGTGCGCCGGCTGGCGGCCGACCAGGACGAGAACGTGCGCTCCTGGGCGGCGGTCGCGGCGGGGCGGATCACCGGCGGGTGAGTCGGCGGCGCGCCAAGTCGCCCGGAGAACGGCGGGGTTGACGCTTTTCCGGTTGCGTCGGAGGTGTCAGGCGAAGGAGAAGCGCGCGGCCGCTTCGGCGGGCGTGGCCGCCTGGCGGCGTCCGGGGACGTCGTGGACGGCCGTCGCGCCCTCGGCGCGGAGCTGGTCGGCGCCGGCGTCCCGGGCCATGACCGCCGCGTAGGCGTGGACGTCGTCGGCGGTCAGGTCGGCGCGGCCCCGTTCGGTGAACTGCTCGAGGAGGCAGTCGAGGCCCGGGTCGAAGCGGAGCACGGTCACCGGGGCGTCGAAGCGCCCGGCGAGGGCGATGAGCCGTGCGCGGGCCTGCGGGGTGACGTTGGTCGACTCGGCGACCGCGCTGCGTCCGGCGGCGAGCCGGGCGGCGATCCGGCGGTCGCGCTCTTCGAAGACCCGGGCGTCCGCCGCGTCCGACTCCGCTTCCGAGGGGGACGCAGCGCCGAAGAGTTCCGCCCGGATCGCGTCGCTGGAGACCACGGCGTCCGGGTCGATCCGGCCGGCCGCGATCAGGGCCCGGACGAAGCTGGTCTTGCCCGAGGCCGGGGGGCCGACCAGGACGACGAGACCGGTCGGCACCTGGACGGTCGGCACCTGGACGGTCGGCGGTTCCGGCGGGTTCTTCGGCACCGTCCCATTCTGCCGGGTGGCGGCGGTGGTGGCGGTGGCGGCGGGGTCCGGCTGGGGAAATCGGGCTGCGGGCTGGTCGGCCGGGCAGCATGGCGGGATGCCGGATCTGTACTGGGACGACGTGGCGGACTTCTTCGACCCCGACCTGATGGGTGCGCTGCCGGACGTGTGGGTGGAGGGCACCACGGTCGAGGACTGGCAGGCCGTGTTCGACCTGGTCCGGTCGAGCGGATGGGCGTGGGAGTACCGGGAGGGCGACGTCCCGGGGCCGCTGCCCCCCGCGGCGCAGGTGCTGGCGCGGCCCGCCGGCGCGGTGACGGTCGATCTGCGGGTCCGGCCGGTGCCGGACGTGCTGGTCATCTTCCGTCCGGGCTCCGACGACGGGATCGACTTCGACGTCGACCTGCGCGAACTCCAGGGCCAGCGGGGCGTGGACGTGCTGTGCCGGTTCCTGGCCGCGGTCGGACGGGGGCTGGGCAGGCAGGTGGTCATGACGGCCGAGGGCGACCACGGGCATCCGGTGCTCGGGTTCGATCCGGCGGCCGACCGCGTCGTGCTGATGGCGGACCCCCGGCTCGGTTGACCGGTCAGCGGGCGCGGCGCGGCGGTAGCGGCAGGAAGGGGCTGGTGCGGGCCAGGTACTCGGACCAGCCGGGGCGGTCGGTGGTGGCGAGGTGGCGTTCCAGCATGGGCTTGCCGCTGCCGAAGGCGAGCAGCCAGGTCATCAGCAGCGGGCTGCCGACGAGGGCCCAGCCGATCGGGTGGTCGGCGGCCAGCAGGAACAGGCCCCACCAGACGCAGGCGTCGCCGAAGTAGTTGGGGTGGCGGGTGTACCGCCACAGGCCGCGGTCCATCACCCGGCCGCGGTGGGCCGGGTCGGCCTTGAACCGGGCGAGCTGGGCGTCGCCGACGGCCTCGAAGAACAGGCCGACCGCCCAGAGCGCGGTGCCCGCCCAGGCGGTGGCGCCGGGCGGGTCGGGCAGGTACTGGGCGGCCAGCACCGGGAGGGCGACGAACCAGACCAGGGCGGCCTGCAGCAGGTAGACGATCCGCAGCGCGTACCGGGTGCGGGCCGGGCCGGCCGGGGCCTTGGCGAGCATCCGGGCGTAGCGGGTGTCCTCGGGCAGGCCGCGGGCCCGCCACCACAGGTGGGCGGCGAGCCGCAGGCCCCACACCGCGACCAGGACGGTGGCCAGCGCCCGGCGGCCCCCGTCGCCGTACCCGGCGGACAGCCCGTAGCCGGTCAGCGCGACGGCGGTGAACGCCAGGCCCCAGGCCACGTCCACGCCGCGGTGGCGGCCGGTGCGCACGCCGACCGCGAACGCGGCCAGCATCACCAGCAGGGCCGCCCCGGCGGCGCAGGCCGCGCCGGTGCCGAACGCGGCGGCGTTCACCGCAGGCCGTCGCGGCTCAGCAGCACCTGGTGGACGTTCAGGTAGCCGGAGCGGAACCCGGCCTCCGAGTAGGCCAGGTACAGCTCCCACATCCGGCGGAACACCCGGTCGAAGCCCAGCGCCGCGACCTGCCCGGCCTCGGCCGTGAACCGCTCCCGCCACAGCCGCAGCGTCTCGGCGTAGTGCGGCCCGTACGCGTCCGCGCTGTCCACCCGCAGCCGGGTGTGCGCGGCGGCGGTGTCGGCGATCGCCCGCAGCGAGGGGATCTGCCCGCCGGGGAACACGTACTTGAGGATCCAGGTGTACGTGCCGCTGCTGGCCAGCATCCGGTCGTGCGGCATGGTGATGGCCTGCAGGGCGACCCGGCCGCCGGGGGCGAGCAGCCCGTCCAGGGCGGTGAAGTAGGCGGGCCAGAACGGGCGTCCGACGGCCTCGATCATCTCGCAGCTGACGATCGCGTCGTACGAGCCCCGGGCCTGCCGGTAGTCGCACAGCCGGACGTCGACCCGCGCGGACTGCCCGGCGTCGGCGATCCGGCGGCGGGCCAGCGCGAGCTGTTCGGCGGAGAGGGTCAGGGTGGTCACCTCGGCGCCGCGGGCGGCGGCGCGCAGGGCGAGTTCGCCCCAGCCGGTGCCGATCTCCAGCAGGCGGGTGCCGGGGCCGACCCGGGCCAGGTCGAGCAGCCGGTCGATCTTGCGGTGCTGGGCGGGCACCAGGTCGGCCCGGCGGGTGGCCGGGGACGGGTCGGAGAACACCGCCGAGGAGTACGACATGGTCGGGTCGAGGAACAGCGCGAACAGCTCGTTCGACAGGTCGTAGTGCCGGTGGATGTTGTGCTGCGCGTTGTCCGCGGTGGACAGCTCCGCCGCCGGGGGCCGCCGTACGTACAGCCGGCGCAGCAGGCCCGCGCCGGGCGGCACCAGGGTCTCCGGGCGGGCGGCCAGCGCGGTCAGCAGGCCGGCCAGGTCGGGGCTGTCCCAGTCGCCCGCCTGGTACGACTCGCCGAAGCCGATCAGGCCGCCCGCGCCGACCCGGTGCAGGAACGCCCGCGGCCGGTGCAGCCGCAGCACCGGCGCCCCGGGCGGGGCGGCCAGCAGCGTTTGCCCGCCCGGGAGTTCGACCCGCAGGCCGCGGCGGGCCGCCGCCCGGCGCAGCAGCCACCCGGCCGCCGCGGCCCGCAGCGGGGCGTGCGGCACCCGGGCGACGTCCGGCCAGCGCGCCGGGTCGACGGCGGGCGGGAGGGGGGCGGTGGTGGTGGTCATGCGGGCGGGGCCTCTCCGGTGCGGGGGCGACGGCTGTCGCCGGGGGGACGGCTGTCGGGACGGGGACGGGGGCGGGGACGGCTGTCGGGGCGGCCGGCGGGACGGGTGCCGGGGCGTCCGGTCGGGCGGCCGGTGGCCCGGTCGGTGGCCTGACCGGTGGCCTGGCCGGTGGGCCGGGGGTGGACGGGCAGGCCGAGCAGCCACAGGCGGATGCCCTGGGTCCGGATCCGCAAACTGACCAGGAAGGTCGCGAACGGGTGCCGCAGGACCGTCCCGAGCAGGGCGGCCGGGCCCGCCGGGCGGCCGGTGCCGGTCACCGTGGCGGTGAACGCCCGACCGGCGGGCAGCTCCAGCCGGACCGCCAGGTGCAGCCGGTCGTCCGGCTCCGGGAGCAGCAGGCGGTAGTGGCCGTCGAGCGGCAGGAACGGCGAGACGTAGAACGCCTTGGCGGTCTCCGCGCTCCCGGCCGAGTCCGGCCGCAGCAGGTAGCGGTGCCGCTCGCCGTAGGTGTTGTGCACCTCGGCGACGGTGCACAGCGGCGCGCCCGCCGCGTCCCGGCACCAGTACACCGTCAGCGGGTTGAACACGTGCCCGAGCGAGCGGGCCTGGGTGAGCATCAGCACCCGGCCGCCGCCCAGCTCCAGGCCGTGCGCGGCGAGGTGGCGCTCCAGGTCGCCCCGGACGGTGGGGGAGCCCGCTGTACGGCCGGGGCGCCGGTCGAGGACGTGGTCCCGGGGCAGGAAGCGGGCCAGCGGGCGCAGCGGCCACGGCAGTACGGGCAGCCGGTCGAGGTCGACCAGCCACAGGTAGCCGCGGTGCCGGAAGACCCGGCGCGGCGCGGCCCGTACGTGCGTGGTGCGGGTCTCGTACAGCACCGCGCCCCACCGGCCGGGCAGTGCGGCGTGCGGCGCGGCCGGGGTGTGCGGCGCGGCCGGGGTGTGCGGCGCGTGCGGGGCGCTGTGTCGCGCGTGCGGGGCGGTGTGCGGCGCGGCCGGGCTGTGCGAGGGGTCGTTCAGGCTCACGGGGCGACCGCCGCGAGGAGCCGGTCGGCGGCGGCCAGGCCGGAGCGGCAGCCGTCCTCGTGGAACCCCCAGCCGTGGTAGGCCCCCGCGAACGCGGTGCGGCCGGTGGCCAGTTCGGGCAGCCGCTGCTGGGCGGCGACCGTGCGGGCGGTGTAGACCGGGTGCTCATAGACGGTGCGGGAGACCACCAGCGGCTCGGCGACGGGGGCGCGCTCCTCCTCGTTCAGGGTGACCAGGTAGTCCTCGGCGCCGCCCAGCCGCAGCAGCCGGTTCAGGTGGTAGCTGACCCGGACCCGGTCGGAGGGCGCGTCGCAGCCCGGCATCCGGTAGTTCCAGGAGGCCCGCGCCCAGGCCGCCCGGGGCAGCAGCGAGGCGTCCCGGTGCAGCACCGTCGGGTTGCGGGAGTAGGTGAACGCGCCCAGCACCTCCTGCTCGGCCCGGGTCGGGTCGGCCAGCAGTCGCAGCGCCTGGTCGGCGTGGACGGCGACCACCACCGCGTCCGCCCGGCTGCTCCGCCCGTCCGCGGTGGCGACCGTGACGCCGTCCGGGTGCCGGTGCACCGCGCGCACCGGCGCGTCGCGGTGCACGGTGCCGGCGTGCGCGGCCAGGTGGGCGGCGATCCGCTCCACGTACTCCGCCGAGCCGCCGACCACGGTGCGCCAGGTGGGCGAGCCGGTGACGCTCAGCAGGCCGTGGTTGGCCAGGAACGCGAACAGGTAGCGGGCCGGGTAGTCGCCGGCCAGGTCGGGCGCGCAGGACCAGACCGCGGACACCACCGGCGTCATGAAGTGCTGCACGAAGTACGCCGAGAAGCCGTGCCGGGCCAGGAACTCGCGCAGGCTCGGACCGCTCGTGGCGTCCTGGGCGTCCTGGGCGTCCTGGGGGGCCTGAGCGCCCTGGGCGGCCTGGGTGCCCTGGTCCGGCTCGGCCAGCAGGGCGCGGGCCAGGCGGTGGAAGCGCGGCACCTCGGCGAGCATCCGCAGGTACCGGCCGCGGGCCAGGTTGCCCGGCGTGGCCAGCAGCCCGGAGGGGCCGCGGGCGCCCGCGTACTCGAGGCCGCAGCCCGCGCAGGAGACCGACATGCTCATGTCGCTGTCCTGCGTCCGCACCCCCAACTCGCCGAACAGGCGCACCAGTTCCGGGTAGGTGCGGGTGTTGTGCACCAGGAAGCCGGTGTCCAGGGCCAGTTCCCGGCCGTCCGCGGCCGTGGTCCGCTGGGTGTGCGCGTGCCCGCCCAGCCGGCCGTCCGCCTCGAACAGCTCCACCACCACCCCGGCCCGCGCCAGCGCGTACGCCGCGCTCAGCCCCGCCACCCCCGCACCCACCACGGCCACCCGCCGCACCGGCGCCCGACGGCGCGGCGGCGGCGGGACGGACCCCCCGGTGGAAACGGTGCCGAGTGTCGTCACGTGCGCCCTCCCGTTGCTCCCGGGCCGCCCTCGGCGGCCCCACGCCCCCCATTCGGCGCCCCCGCCCGCGCGGATTGCTCCGAACGGGCAACCCGCCCGCGGCCGTCCCCGACCCGCCGTCAGAGCCGGTCCAGCACCTCGGGAAGCCGCCGCTCCACCCCGTCGGCCAGGCGCTCGAACTCCCGCCGCAGGAACGGCTCCGCCAGCCGGGCCAGGCCGTGGAAGCGCAGCCGGGCCCGGTAGCGCACCACGGCCCCGGCCCGGTCCGGGGCCGGGTCCACCAGGATCTCGTCCGAGGCCGTGACCGTCCGGTTGCGCCCGACGAACACCAGCCGGTCCGACTCGCGGGACACCAGCTCGTACACCAACTCGGTCCGCCGCCCCCGGAACACCGACACGTTCCGCCACCGCGCCCCCGGCCCCGGCCCACCCGCCCCCAGCCGGACGCACTCCACGGTGCCCGGGTCCCACTCGGCGGCGTGCGCGAAGTCCGCCAGGTACTCCACCACCTCGCCCGCCGGGCGCACCGTCCGCATCTCCCGCACCACCTCGATCACCGGAACCTCCTCGCTGACGGGACGACGAAAGACATGACGAAGGCATTCGGAGCCGCGCCCGCGACGGATGGGGCCGGGCGGGGGCGGGTGAAGGGTGGGCAGCCGGAGTTGCCGGGTCAGCGGGCGACGGCTCGGGCGGCCAGGTCCAGGGCGGCCGCCAGTGAGCGCGGGACGGCGGCGGCCGCCGCGGGGCCGGTCGGGCCCCAGCCGGGGCCGGCGGCCAGGACGACCGAGCCTGCCCGCGCTCCGCGCCGGCCCCAGGCCGCTTCGGCCACCAGCCGGACCAGGCGCTCCTCCGCCGTTCGCGGGGTCTGCGACCACAGCAGCACGGCCGACGGCCCGATCCGCCGCTGGGCGTCCAGCAGTGCCCGAGCCGGGACGGCCGCGCCCAGCATGCGCGACGGCAGGCCGCGTTCCGCCGCCCCCGCCGCGACCGCCTCCAGCGGCAGGCTGTGCTGCTCGCCGGGCATCGCCGCGAGCAGCACCGGCGGGCCCGCCAGGACCGGGACGGCCGGGCGCAGTGCCACCGAGCGCAGTACGGCCGACACCTGCCAGGACAGCAGGTGCTCCACCTCGACGTACCGCTCGCCGTCCGCCGCCCACCGGCGGCCGGCCGCCCGCAGCGCCGGGGCCATCACCTCCGTCCAGGCGCGCACCGTGCCGAGGGACCGCACCGCCTCGTCGAGGAGGCGGGCCACCTCCGGCGCGTCCAGCCGCAGCGCCGCGCGGGCCAGCCCGCGGCCGGCCGGGCGCTCCCCGTCCGCCGGAGGGGGCGGCTCGGGAGCCGGAGGACGGGGGCCGGGAGCCGGAGGGCGCAGCTCAGGGGCCGGAGGACGCAGCTCGGGGGCCGGGAGGTGCGCAACGCCGTCGGCGCCGGGCGGGCGGCCGTCGCCGGCCAGGGCGACCCGGGCGGCCTCGCCCGGCGGGAGGCCGCGGGAGGTCAGCCGGCACATCGCCTCCAGCAGCGCGACGTCCCCGGCGTGCCAGCGGCGGTGCCGGCCGGGCTGCCGGTCCGTCGGGCCGATGCCGTACCGGCGCTCCCAGGAGCGCACCGTGGTCGGCGACACCCCGAAGAGCCGCGCGACCGCGCCGGTCGGCAGCCCCGGGTCGGTGCCGGGGGTCGTCCGCATCAGGGCCTCCGGAAGCAGGTGGACGGGGACGGGGGGACGGTGGACGGGAACGGCTGGGCGGGAGCGGGGACGGTATGCCACGAGTGTGCGGCCCGGTGGCCCTCGCTGTCCGTTCGCAGCGTTGGTGCAGCGGTTGTCCGGCGGCCGAGGGCCCCGCGAAACGCTGCACCAGCGCTGCGGGAGGACGCGCACCCTCCCCGCGGCGAAACCTTTCCGGGAGGAGGGGTAGACGCGGCGGGCCCGGCCCGCCGCTCCGAGAGGAGAACCGCCATGGGACCCCACGACCCGCCGACCGCCGACCGCCGGCTGTCCCGGATCCATCGCCTCGGGGCCGGCCTGTGCGGCCTGGTGCTGCTGGCCTTCGGCGCCCTCGGCCTCGCCGACGGCCTGCCCTACTTCGGGACGCGGGGCGAACGCGTCGCCGGACTCTCCAGCAACGGCCTGCTCAGCACGGTCTCGATCGCCGCCGCCGCCGTCCTGCTCGCCGCGGCGCTGGTCGGCGGCCGCACGGCCTCCACCGTCACCATCGCGGTCGGGACGCTGTTCGTGCTCAGCGGCTTCGTCAACCTCGCGCTGCTGGACTCCCCGGCCAACCTGCTCGCCTTCCGCGTCCCGAACGTCCTGTTCAGCTTCGTGGCCGGCCTGCTGATCGCCACCTGCGGGATGTACGGCCGGGTCAGCGGCGGCCTCCCGCACGACAACCCGTACTGGCTCCGCCGCCACCCGCAGGCCGCCCCCGGCGCTGCCGCACTGCCCGGTGCGACGGCACTGCCCGGCGCGGCCGCCGCCCGGCGGACCGCACTGCCC
Source organism: Kitasatospora sp. NPDC057198 (assembly GCF_042670125.1). Lineage (NCBI taxonomy): Bacteria > Bacillati > Actinomycetota > Actinomycetes > Kitasatosporales > Streptomycetaceae > Kitasatospora > Kitasatospora sp. NPDC057198. The sequence continues at coordinate 15,232 of NZ_JBHUWH010000126.1, forward strand.
GGCGATCCGGGCTGACCCCCCACCCCGTCCCCGAGAGGCGGCAGACCCGATGGACACCCGACTGACCGCGCGGGAACGCGTCCTGCTCGCGGAGATCGAACACCACCTGCGCCGGACGGACCCCCGGCTGGACCGGCGGCTCGACCACGCCCCCGGGGCCGTCGCCCGGCTCGCCCACCGTCCGCGACCGCTGGTCGCCGCCGTCGCCCTGCTCTGCACGCTGACGGCCGCCGGCGCCCTGTGGGCGGGCGCGGGCGGCCCGCAGTCGCTCGCGGCCGGTCTGCTCGCCGGCGGGGCCGCACTGCTGGGCGGCTTCGTGCTGCGGAGACTGGCGGGGATGCGTCTCGGCTGACGGGGATGCGCCTCGGCCGACGGGCGCGGGCCCCGTTGCACCCTGCGGTGGAACCGGGCGGGCGGGCCGTGACCCCGGCGGGGGCGGGCAGTTGGACCCGGCGTGACAGAGCCTGCGCATACCAGCCCGCTGCCCGTGGTCCGCCTCCAGTGGACGCTGCTGCAACCCCTGCTGGCCGCCCTCTCGGACGCCGGAGTGCCGCTCCGGCCCGGGGACCTGGACCAGTTGCAGCACGCCGCCGCGATCGGACCGGAGTTCGCCCACGCCCTGGCCCGGTGGATCCGCACCGCGCACGCCACCGCCGAGCCCGCCCGCACGCCGGACGGGATCCGCACGCTCGCCCCGCGTCCCGAACGCCCCGCCCTCGGCGCCCCCGCCGCTCCCGGCGTGTCGGCCCCCGGCGTGTCGGCCCCCGGTGCGTCCGCGCCCGGTGCGTCCACCCCCGCGCCCGCTCCCGCCGCCGTCCCGGAGCGGCGGGCGCGGCACGCCTCCTGAGCCCCCGCCAGGGGCCCCTTCGCCCGGCCCGCCCGGTCCGCCCGGCCACCCGAACGTTCCGCCCGCGTAACCGTCGCGGGCCGTGACCCGTTGGACGGAACATGCCCGTGATCAACGAACCGCGCCGCCCGCAGGGCGGGCACCCCACGCCGGCGCCCCCGCGCGTCCCCGAACCGGCCGAGCCCCACGGCCGCCCCGCCGGGCCCCCGTCCGTCGGGCACCAGGCCGCCGCCCAACTGCTCGGCCTACGCGAGGTCGTGCTGCCCGCCGCCGTGGTCGCCGCCGCCGACCTGCTGCTCGGGGACGCCCTCGGCAGCGACGACCCCGTCACCCGGGAGGCCGCCGCCGCCACCCGCGGCCGGCTGCGCGCCGCGCTGGGCCAGGTCTGACGCTCCGGGGCCGGGGCTGACGTCCCAGCGCCGGGTCTGACGGCTCCGGGGCCGGGGGCCGGGCCGGGCTACGGGGTGGCCGCCCGGGCGCGCAGCCCGTCCAGGACGACGGTCAGCGGACGGTCGTCGGGGGTGTGGCGGCGGGCCTGGGAGGCGCCGGCGAGCAGGGCGACGACGTCGCCGACGGTGACGTCCGCGCGCACCGCCCCGGCCTGCTGCGCCCGGTGCAGCAGGCCGGCCAGGGCCCCGGCGACCTCCGCGGCGACCGGTGCGGTGGTCTCCTCCTGGTCGACGCCCAACTCGGCCAGTGCGTCGACGAGTTCGAGCTTGCTGGCCGAGCCGCGGACGGTGGCGGCGAAGAAGTCGAAGAAGGCCGCCCCGGGGTCCGGTGCCTCGGCGTGCGCGCGGGCTTCGGCGGCGATCCGGGTGAGCCGTTCCAGGACGAGGGCCCGCAGCAGCGCCTCCTTGGTCGGGAAGTGCCGGAAGACGGTGCCGACCCCGACGCCCGCGGCTCGGGCGACCTCCTCGGTGGAGGCGGCGGTGCCCCGTTCGGCGAAGACCTGTTCGGCCGCAGCCAGGACCCGCGCGCGGTTGCGCTGCGCGTCGGCGCGCAGGGGGCGGGGGGCGTTCACCGGCACCCCCTGGGCGTTCACCGGCACCCCCTTGAAAACGGAGTGGCCAGTCCGTATCGTCGAATCGGAGTCACGAGTCCGATTCTAGGGGCGGCAGGTCCGACGTGCTCCACCGCGGTTCCACCACGGACCGCGGTTCCACTACGGAGGGGCGAGACCGACATGTGGCAGGCAGTACTGCTCGCGTTCCTGGCCGGGGTGCTGGGCGCGAACGCGTCCCCCCACTTCGCCAAGGGCGTCACGGCGGAGCGGTTCCCGACGGTCTTCGGGTCCTCCCCGGTGGTCAACGTGCTGGCCGGCTGGGCCGGGCTGGCGCTCGCCGGGCTCTGCCTGCTGGGCGCGCACCCGGTGCGGCACCCCGGCGGGGTGCTGCTCGGCCTGGTCGTCGGCGCGCTGCCGATGGCCCTGTTCCACGCCACGGGACGGACGGTCGGCGTCCGCGACTGAACCCCGCCCCCTGCGCCCGGACCGGTCCCGGGCGGCGGCGCGTCGCCGCTCGCGCGCCGCCGTTCGCGGTCCGGTCCGGGCGCCGCGTCACCTCCGGGACCCGCCGGCCCGGTCGGACGGGTGGCGGCCGTCCGGGGTCGGCAAGGTCCGCGCCGGTTCCCCCGGGCCGCCCCGGCCGGTGCCGG